>JACQRN010000225.1 GCA_016206515.1 Planctomycetota bacterium
ATGCAGGAACGCGCCGCGAGCGCCTCCGCCGACGCGCGGGCCGAGTCGAGCCGCAGGGGCAGGGACGCGGATCGCGGAGACCGGAACCACGCGAACCGGGGGGGGGCTAGCCGCGCAGACGGGGAGGAATCGCGCGGGGCGGGCGGAGGCGGCCCCGGGGGCGGCGCGAGCGCGCCCACGCCGGGCCTGCGCCTCATCCGGACCGGCGAGATGGAGTTCGAGGTCGAGAGCTTCGACGGCGCGCTCATGACGGTCGCCCGGATCGCGCTGGAGGAGCAGGGGGTCGTCGCCAGCACGAACTCCGAGAAACTCCCGAACGGGAAGGTGCGCGGCGTCGTCACCCTGCGCGTCCCGCCGGAGCATCTCGACAACCTGGTGCTGAAGCTGCGCGCGCTGGGAGACCTCAAGAGCCAGAGGATCGTCTCGCAGGACGTCACGAAGGCGTGGAGCGACTTCAGCAGCGAGCTGCGCGCCGCGCGCGCCATGGAGGAGCGGCTCCTGGAGATCCTCCGGACCGCGCGGGGCAAGATCGAGGAGCTCCTCGCCGTTGAGAAGGAGCTCTCCACCTGGCGCGGCCGGATCGAGCAGATCCAGGGGGAGTTGAACTTCCTCAACGACCGGATCTCGATGTCGACGCTCACGCTCACCCTCTCCGAGAAGGACATCCGCCAGCCGCACACGGCGGTCCGGCGCGAGGTCGGCACCGCGGGGCTCGAGACGGACGCCGTCGAGGAGGCGTACAAGGCGGTTCTGAAGTCCGTCGAGGAGGCCGAGGGGCGCGTGATCGACTCGCACCTGCAGCAGCACGACGCGGGGCAGGTGACCGCCCGGATCCAGTACGAGGTTGCCCCGGACCGGTTCGGGGGGCTGATCGATCGCCTGCGGCAACTGGGGAACGTCGTCCGGCTCCAGGTGCAGCGCGAGGAGACGCTCGAGGGGGACGCCACGACGCACGGTCCGGTACGCCCCTCCGAGGTCCGGCAGGACCCGAGCCGGATGACGCTGTCGCTGTACAACCTGACGAACATCGCGCCGCGCCGCTCGACGCAGGCGGTGCTCGCCGCTCCGGACGCGGAGGGAGCGTACCAGGCGGTCCTGAAGGTCGCGACCGACCACGGCGGGCGCGTGGTCCGCTCGAACCTCAACCGCGGCCGCCCGGAGACCGTCACCGGGAGCGCGACCCTCGAGGTCCCCTCCACATCGGCTGGCGCCGCCCTGGAGGCGTTCCGCACCCTCGGGGAGCTCCTGCAACTGGCGGTCGTCGAGAACCCGGACACCCAGGGGACGACCGACGCGAAGGAGGGGTTCCAGCTGACGATCCGTTCGCTCGCCGGGGTCGACCCGCGCGAGACCGTCTCCCTTCAGTTCGCCTCCACCCGCGTGGAGGAGGCGTACGGGCAGATCCTGGCGTTCGCCGAGGAGGCAGACGCCCGCATCCGGGTATCGAACCTGCAGAAGACGGACGAGCGGAACGTGATCGGCCAGTTGGACTTCGACCTGCCGTCGGGCCGCCGCGAGGCGTTCGAGGGGCGGCTCGCCTCCCTCGGGGAGGTGACGCAAAGGCAGTCGCGCCGCGCGGACGATGCCGCACAGGTGGTCGACAGCAAGTTCCGTGTCTCGATGGTCCTCTTCGACGTCTCGCAGGTTCAGCCGCGCGAGACGGCGGTGGTCGGCCTGGAGGTCTCCGACGTCGAGGAGATCCGCGCGAGGCTCCTGACCCTCGTGACGGACGCCGGCGGGCGCGTGGTCGACTCGAACCTGCGGCGCGATGCGGACGGCCGCGTGGTCGGCTCGGCCACCTGCGACGTCCCGATGAGCGCTTACGGCGGCGTGATGAACCAGGTAAACAGCCTCGGCGACGTCCAGTCGCTCCAGGTCCAGAAGAACCACAACGTGCCGGACTCGCAGATCGCCTCGGCACGGCTCCAGGTGACGCTCTCGAACCGGGCCCTGATCATCCCCGCCGACGGCGGGATCTTCGCCCGCCTGCGCAAGGACCTGGGAACCTCCTTCGCGGCGGTCATGAAGCTCCTCGGCCTCGTCCTGATCGGCCTGTCGGTGGCGGCCCCGTGCCTGGCGATCCTCTACGCCGGCGTGTTCGTGTGGCGGATCGTGCGAAAGGGGAGGGCGGCATGACCGGAACTCCATGTCGTCCCGAGGGGCGCGAGGTTTCCGCGCCCCGAGGGACCTCTGTCTGCCGCAATACACAGATCCCTCGTCGCCCTCCCCCGGATCGAGTGCTCCTCGGGACGACACGGACACCCGTCCGGCGTCTGGCTGCCCCGTTTGTCGCCGCGATCACGCTCCTCCTCCCCCTGCTCCCCGCTTCGGCCAGGGCGCGGACCTGGTCCGCCATGCCGATCGAGGTTCACGAGTGGGGCGTCCAGGTATTCGACCTTTCCGGCAGCGGGACGGGCGAGCCTCTCCCGGCGCACATCCACACCCCCGTGGACGCGCCCGGGGCGCCCGTCACGCACTGGTCGCCGCCGGTCCGCGATCTTCCGGAGGACACGGGGGACCGAGCCAAGCCGATCCTCTACTTCCGCCTGCCCGGAGAACCCGCGGGTTACGACGGCGTCGTCCCGGTTTCCGTGGAGGTCGGGTTCGCCTGGGGGGACGCCACCGCGTGGTATCCGCAGGCTGACCATGCGTGCGTCCCGTCCGCGCCCGTCCCCGAGAGGGACGTCCTCCTGCGGTGGATCGCGTCTCTTGCAAACGACCGCTTCGAGAAACGCGAGGAGGCGACGGCGCGGCTCTCCGCCTGTGGCCGGACGATCCGCCACGTTCTCGAAGCCGCGCAGACGCACGACGACCCGGAGGTCCGCTCGCGGATCGCCGCGCTCCTTGCCTCCTACGCGGGACCGCAACTGCGCTGGGACCACCTCCTTATGAGACACAGCGCCCCTGTGTTCGGCAGGCCCGAGGGTGCGTCTGCGACACCCTCCCTCCCGGGCGAGGATCTCCCCGAGGACCACTGGGTGAAGGTCGCCCGCCGGGTCGATGCCGCCTACATCGGCAACGGCCTGGAGGCGGAGAAGTACCTGTTCTATGAGGGGCGCACCGCCGAGAGGCCGGCCGTCACCGCCGAGGCGCTCTCCGAGGGACGGCCGGAGCGCGGCCCCTATCGCCTGACCAACCGGTCGGCGTACCCCGTCCATGACCTCTTCCTGGGGGATCCGGTCGCCGTCGGCTTCACCTACGTCGAGATCCTCAACCCCGGCGAGTCGGTGGAGGTCCGCATGGAACCGTGGGGGAAGCGGCCCTCCCCCGGGGAGAAACTCCTCGAACGCTTGGCAACACAACCGACAGCGGATCGTGGCCCCGGCGGCGCCCTGCGCGATCCCGCGCAACCGCAGGGCCCCACGACGCAGGCGTGGCTCCACCCGGACGAGGCGCGCGCCCTCCTCGGCATCTGGGGGCGCGACTTCTTCGAGGGGGAAGGGATCCGGACCGTCTACCGGGAGGATCCGGCGGCTCTCGACGAGGCGATGCCTCTGCGGATCTATACGGACATGCACCACGCCATCGATCTGTCCCGCGTCGGCCTGGTTCTGGTGAAGGGGATCGGGACACCCGGCGGAGGCGTCGGCGGGACAAGGAGATAACCCGGGCGGTCTGGCCGCCGGATCGACGCTCAACGACCCCGGTCGGTGTCGTGGGATAGCGCTTTATTTCTGGATGCAGTGTATCCATAATAAGACCGAAAATGGATCCGGTAGGACGATTCTTAACTTCCCCCTCCGGAAGCTTCTTCCTTTTCGGCCCCCGCGGAACCGGGAAATCGACCTGGCTTCGCAGCCGGTTTCCGGATTCCACGGTCGTGGACCTCCTGGCGCCCGACGCACAGAGGCGGCTCGCCGCGAGACCCGAGGCGCTTGCCGAAACCGTGCGAGCGGCGCCTTCCGACAAACCGTTCATCATCGATGAAATCCAGAAGGTCCCCGAACTTCTCGACGTGGTCCACCTGCTGATCGAGGAGCGGCGCGGACGCAGGTTCATCCTCACCGGATCGAGCGCGCGGAAGCTCAAGCGCGGCGGGGCGGACCTCCTGGCCGGGCGCGCTTCCGTGTCGCGCCTCCACCCCTTCCTCGCCTCCGAACTCGGGGAGCGTTTCGACCTGGGGGACGCATTGCGGAACGGCCTCCTCCCGGTCGTCTGGTCGTCGCGCGACCGGGAGCGGTCTTTGCAGGCGTACGTGGACCTCTACATGCGAGAGGAGATCCAGACGGAGGGGCTCACGCGGTCGCTGGGAACCTTCGCGCGATTCCTGGAGACGATCTCGTTCTCCCAGGCGGGACTCCTGAATCTCAGCGCCATCGCCCGGGACGCCCAGGCGGGGCGCAAGGCGGTCGAGGCGTACGTCGGGATCCTGGAGGATCTCCTTCTCGCCTTCCGCATCCCCGTGTTCGCGCGCCGGGCCCGCCGCAAGATCACGACGCATCCGAAGTTCTTCTTCGCGGATACCGGGATTTTCCGGGCACTGCGTCCCGCCGGCCCCCTGGACCGGCGCGAGGAGATCGAGGGGCAGGCGATCGAGGGGCTCGTCGCCCAGCACCTGCGGGCATGGATCGACTACCGCGGCGGGAAGGACCACCTCCACTTCTGGCGGACGCAGGCCGGATCCGAGGTCGACCTGGTCCTCTACGGCGAGTCGGGGATCTGGGGGGTCGAAGTCAAGAACTCCGGACGGGTTCGGGACGAGGATCTGCGGAACCTACGAGGGTTCCTGGAGGAATACCCCTCCGCGCGGGGGATTCTCCTGCACCGAGGGACGGAACGCGCACTCCGCGGCGGAATCCTCGTCACCCCCTGCGCGCCGTTCCTGACGGCGCTCCGACCGGATCGCAGCATGGAGGACGCAGCGGAAACCGCGTAGATCTTCGCGCGCCGCTACGGCTTCGCTCCGCTGGACGCTTCGCGCTGGACGCTTCGCGCTGATATAAACGGGTGCCGTGCCTGATCCGGTCCGCGACAACGCGCTCGCCAAGCCTCGCCTGCGCCCGATCGAGGCGATCCCGGTCGAAGACGGGCGGATCGCGCTGCGCGATCCCGCGGGGTACTCCGAGCAGGTGCTGGCGGTCACGCGACCGATGGCGTTTCTCCTCCAGTTTTTCGATGGCGAGCACTCGTTCGACCGGATCGCCGCGAAGGGGAAGGAGGCGCTCGGCCAGGCGATCCCGCTCTCCGACCTGAGGGCCGCCGCGGTGGCGCTCGACGAGGCGGGGTTCCTCGACTCCCCCTCCTTCCGGAAGAGGAAGGGGGCGCTCGAACGAGAGTTCCGGACACGGAAGACACGCGCCCCCTTCCACGCGGGGCGCTCGTACCCGGCGAGCGCCTCCGCGTTCCGTGATTTCCACCGCGACCTCCTCGGCAACGGGGCGCCGGCGGGGGACGCCGGAGCGATCCGCGCCGCGATCGCACCTCACATCGAGATCTCGCTGGGCAAGGACGCCTACGCCGCGGTCTACCGGCGCCTACGCGGGGCGGAGCGCCCCGGCCGCGTCGTGATCCTCGGGACCTCGCACATGGGGCTCGAGCACGCCTTCGCGCTGACTCTCAAGCCGTACGAGACCCCGCTCGGGACGCTCCCGGCGGACGGCGCGGTCGTCGACCGGCTCGTGGCGGCGTGCGGCGAGGGGGTCCTGCAGGACGAGATCCGCCACCGCACCGAACATACGATCGAGTTCCAGGCGGTCCTCCTGCACGGCCTCTGGAGCGACGCCCCGCCGCGGATCGTCCCGGTCCTGTGCGGCTTCTCCCACGCGGAACTGCACGGAGAAAGGGAGCGGAAGATCGCCCGCTTCGCGGAGGCGCTCGCCGAGGCGGTCTCCGACGGCGTGCCGACCCTCTTTCTGGCGAGCGTCGACTTCGCGCACATCGGCCCGCGGTACGGCGATCCCCGCGGGCCTACGAGCAAGGATCTCGACGACCTGCGTCGGCACGAGGCAGGGATGTCCGCCCTCCTCGCCCGCCGCGACGCGGAAGGGTTCCACCGCGCCATCGCCCAGACGCAGGACGGCACCCGCGTCTGCGGCTTCCCCGCCCTCTACACGATGCTGCGGACCCTCCGCGAAGGGACCGGCGAACCGGTCGCGTACGGCCAGGCGAAGATGGACGATCAGGGGAGCGTCGTCAGCTTCGGCGGGATGGTGTACCGATGATCCGGTCCAGGGACGCCGCCCGTCCGCCGGTGAG
>JACQRN010000211.1 GCA_016206515.1 Planctomycetota bacterium
CAGAAAGTGGTACGCCATCCGGTCACCCTCCCCAGGGGGAAATGCGACCCCCCTCTACCTATAGGGAAAGGAGGGCCTCCGGACTACACGCGGAACAGAGGGTTATGCGACAGGCTCCAATCTATTCTACAATACACGAAGGGGATGGACGGCTCCATCGTCCGCGCCGGAGACAAGCACATGCGCCAGGGGACCGAATACCGTTACATTCACGGCGAGGGCGTGCGGCATGGCAGGACTACCAGGAGGGGATCATGAAAACCGAGAAGGGAAGCGAACGGGTGAAAACCGTCCTGTGCGTGGATGACGAGGAGAACGTCCTGAACGCGCTCAAGCGCCTCTTCCGGGGGATGCCCTACCGCGTGCTGACCTCGGCAAGCAGCGAAGAGGCGCTCCGGATCGTCGAGACGGAGAAACCGGACCTGATCCTCCTGGACCTCCGGATGCCGGAACTCGACGGCTGGGGGTTCCTCAAGGAGATCCGCTCACGCGGGCTTACGAATCTTCCCGTCGTCATGGTGACGGGGGAAGGATCCGATGAATCGGCGATGCGAGGGTACCGCGAGGGCGGAACCTACTACATCACCAAACCCTTCAAGAACGAGACGGTGCGGCAGATCGTGGACTACTTGATCGGCGACCTCTCGGAAGAACAGCGCCGGTGGCTTGAGCAAAGGCTCTAAAGGCTGGCGCATGAGGCGGAAATCTACGAGATGCCCCCCGTCCAGATGGAGAGATACTGGGTGAGGAAGATCTACCAGGGAGATATCGTCTCCGCGCCCCCCACGAGGGTTTCGGCCTCGGCGGCCATCCGGGCGGTCAGCCGGGACGAAGGGGGGATCTCTTTCGTTCTGGTGAACGATGTGACGGCGGATGTCAAGGTTCTCAGGATCGACGGCCGCCTGCCGGCGGAGGGCGGCTACCTGTTGCGTGCGACGGCGCCGAGGGACCGGTAGGTGGATGACAGCCGCCATCAACGTCCACAGGCAGATGGGGCTGTTGGCGCTCGCCGGGACATTGCTGGCGGCGGGGGTCGCCGCGCTCGTTTTCGGCCTCCTTTCGCAACAGGCGGTCGAGCGCGACGGCACGGAGGATGGTCTCAAACAGATGGCGGTCATCGGGAAGACCGTCCAGGGGTGCACGGCATTGCTCCTGTCCGTGAAGCCGTCCGTCGAGGGGGCGTTGTCCTCAGAGGATATGGAGCGCGCCCGGGGGCGCTGGGGGGAACTTCACGAGGAGCTGACAGGGAGGCTCCAGCCGATGAGATCGTTGTGCGGCAATTCTCCTGGAGATGAGACAACATGGAACCTCCTCGGCAAGGTGGATCAAGGGATCCAGGAATGGTTTCGGTTGACCTCCCTGCAAGCTACCGGGGAGGTCGAGGAGATTCGCGAGGACGTGGACCGGGATATCGCCGCCTTGCAGGCAGAGATACGCAGCATGGAGACCCGCGCCTTGCAGGTGTTGTCCGTAGAACTTGAAAACACCCGGCGCGAAAGCCAACGGGTGCTCTACCGGTACGCCGCGGGAGTGTGCGTGTTGTCGGGCTTGACTGTGTTCTGTTTTCTCTGGACCTACCGATCTGTCGTGAAAATGTTCGACACCACCGAGAGATTGCATCGCGAACTGCAGGGGAACCAGGCGCAACTGGTGCACTCGGAGAAGATGGCCGGGTTGGGCCAGATCGCGGCAGGCGTCGCCCACGAGATCAACAACCCCGTGGGGTTCATCATGAGCAACCTGGGCACCCTGACGGGGTACGTCTCCACCTTCAAAGGGCTCCTGGACGAGTACCAGCGCTTCAGCTCGGCCTTCCAGGAAGGGCGCAGCGGGGAAGCGGCGGAGATCCTCGCGCGGATCCAGGAGATCATCGAGAAGGAGGATCTCGACTACGTCCGCAAGGATGTGGACCAGCTCCTTTCCGAATCCGCGGAGGGCACCCACCGGATCAAGGAGATCGTCCAGAGTTTGAAGAGCTTCGCACACATCGACGAGGCCCAGGTCAAGGAGGCCAACGTCAACGACTGCATCGAGACCACCCTGAAGGTGATCTGGAACGAGCTGAAGTACAAGTGCAAGGTCTTGAAACGCCTGGGGGACCTCCCCCCCATCCGCTGCTACCCGGGTCAGCTGAACCAGGTCTTCATGAACCTCCTCATCAACGCCGCCCAGGCCATCCCCGAGCGCGGGGAGATCCGGATCGAGACCGAGGCCTCCGACAAAGACGTCATCGTGCGCATCTCGGACACGGGGACCGGCATCCCCGAGGAGAACCTGGCCAAACTCTTCACCCCGTTCTTCAGCACCAAACCCGTGGGCAAGGGGACCGGGCTCGGCCTCTCCATCGCCTTCGGGATCATCCAGAAGCACGGGGGCAGGATCGATGCCCGGAGCACGGTGGGCAAGGGCACCACCTTCACGATCCACCTGCCGTTGCGGGGGGGGGGGGACTGTGAACCATGACTAACCACACGGTCCTCTGTGTGGATGACGAGGCGAGCGTCCTGGCCGCCTTGAAGCGACTTCTGCGGAAGGAGGATTACGCCGTTCTCACTGCGGAGAGCGGTGCGGAGGGCCTGGCCCTCCTGGAGAAGAATCCCGTGCAGGTTGTCATCTCCGACCAACGGATGCCACAGATGACAGGGACCGAATTCCTCCAGCAGGTGAAGGGGCGCCGTCCGGAAGCGGTTCGTGTGATCCTCTCTGGATACGCCGAGATGGCAAGCATTCTGGAGGCCATCAACCAGGGGGAAATCTACCGTTTCCTCGCCAAACCATGGCAGGACGAGGAGCTGAAGGTCGCCATCCGCCAATGCCTGGAGCAGTATGACATCCGGGCCGAGAACCGGCAGCTTCTGCGACAGATCCAGGCCCAGAACGGGCAATTGAAGGTTCTGAACGGGAAGCTGGAGGAGACCGTCCAGGAGAGGACAAGATCCCTGCAGATGTCCCAGGACATCCTCTCGAAACTCGGGACGCCCATCCTCGGCGTGAGCGTGGAAGGACTGGTGGTCTTCGTCAACGAGGCGGCCTCGGCGCTGTTGCCCTCCGACACCAGGAACCTCGTCGGTGTCGCCGCCAGCGACGTGTTCCCTGACGGAATCATGAAGGCGATCGACCGATGCCTTGGGGGATCGGAGTCCGTCCAGGCGCATCCCGTCCAGTGGGCCGACAGGTCCTTGCGCGTGCGCGTCGACCCCCTGAAGACGGAAGGCCGATTGAGAGGATGCATCCTGACACTGGGAGGCGGCTATGAGCGCGCGAGTGATGGATGACATCCTGAGGAAGGTGCGGTCGATCCCGCCCCTCCCGAGTGCCGTCAGCGCCCTTCTCGGCATGGTCGATGACCCGGCCGTGGATATCCGGAAGATGGCGCAAGTGATCGCGCAGGATCAGGCGCTCACCGCCCGTATCCTCCGGGTTGCCAACTCCTCGTTTTACGGCCTCTCCCGCGCGATCGGCACGGTCCAGCAGGCGATCGTGGTCCTGGGGACGCAGGGCGTCCGGAACCTCGCGCTGGGGATTGCCATCCTCAGCCTCAAGATCGGGAAGTTCGGGACTCCACCCCTGGATCTGACTGCCCTGTGGAGACACTCCCTGGCTGTCGCAAGTGCCGCACGGGTCTTGGGTGTCCGCCTACGATACCCCGATCCGGAGGAGGTGTTTGTCGCCGGGCTTCTGCATGACATCGGAATGATCCTCCTGGCCGAGTATTCCCCCGAACGCTACGGGACCCTCCTGAAAGAGGCCGCGTCCCAGGCCATGCCGCTGCATCTTCTGGAACGGCGGGAATTCGGGATCGATCATGCCCAGGCCGGCGCGGAACTCTGCAAGCGCTGGAACATCCCGCCGCGCATCGTGGAGGGGATACTCGACCACAACCGGACGATCCTGGAAACGGGATGCGCCGGGGAGGAACCGACCGCGGCCCAACTGGTTCGGGGCGCGGACGCACTGGCGCGCATTTCAGGGCTCGGCGCGGACGGCGATCCATGCGTGCAGATGGACTTCCTTGCGCTTCTGGGCGCCAAACATGTGCGCGCCGAGCATCTGCGCATCCTCCTCCTGGGGCTTTCGGAAGAGGTCCGCAAGGCCGAGGTCTTCTTCAACCTGGACCGCCCGGCTTCCGAAACGCCGCCGCATCCCCAGGAATCTCCCGGGATCTGCGTGTCCGTGGCGGATGTGCCGGAACGGGAGATCGTCACGCTCTGCCTGCTTTCCCTGGGGTACGCGGTTGTCTTTCCGGATCATCTGGAGACCTCTGCGCATCTCGCCGGGATCGTATCGGACTGTCCGCTTCCGCCGACCCTGCAGGGGATCGCCAAGAAGACCGGCCTCCCGATCCTCGATCTCCTCCCGCGGCGGGAACAGGAGAAGCGGGGGACAACGGGCTCCTTCCCGGTGCATCGATTGGAAGACTGGCTCAAGGGGGCGGGCATCCCCGTCCCGTCCGGGGAGCGCCGGTGAGCACACCCAAGATCCTGTTCGTCGACGACGAGGAGAATGTCCTTTCGGCCTTTCGACGGACGCTCCGCAAGGAACCGATCGAGGTCTCTTCCACGACCTCCCCGCAGGAGGGGATCGATCTTGTGAAGAAGGAGACGTTCGCCGTCGTCGTCTCGGACCTCCGGATGCCCCAGATGGACGGCGTGGCCTTCCTGAGCCAGGTCCAGAAGGCCTCGCCCGATTCGGTCCGGATCCTGCTCACGGGCCAGGCGGACCTGGACGCCACGATCGCCGCGGTGAACGAAGGGCGGGTCTTCCGTTTCCTGACCAAGCCATGCCCTCCCGATGTGTTGACGGCCGCGCTCGGGATGGCGCTCGACCAGTACCGTCTCGTGGTCGCCGAGCGGGATCTCCTGGAAAACACCCTCAGCGGAAGCGTGAAGGTCCTGACCGAGATCCTGAGCCTTGTGAACCCGATCGCCTTCAGCCGCGCCGCGCGGATCAAGCGTTACGCCGCCCAGGTCGCCGAACACCTGGGACTCCCGCAGAAATGGCAGTTCGGGATCGCGGCGATGCTCTCGCAAATCGGATGCGTGACGCTCCCGCCGGACCTGTTGAACAAGGTCTACGCCGACCAGCCCCTCTCCGAAGAGGAGAAGAAGCTCTTCTCCTCCCACCCCGCCGTGGGGCGCACGCTTTTGGCGAACATCCCCCGGTTGGAACTCGTCGCCCGGATGATCGAGGGACAGCAACAGCCCTTCCTGATCGCCCAGGGGACGTCCCCATCCGCCGACGAAAGGGTGGCAAGGCTCGGCGCCGAGATCCTGAAAGCCGTCCTCGACTTCGACGCATACTTGGCCAAGCGGAAGCCGGCCGCCGACGCCCTTGCCCTGATGCAGGGAAAGGAGGGGAAGTACAACCCGAAGGTGCTCGAGGCTCTCCGGTTGCTGGACGTCGACCGCGTGATCTTCGTCCTCCAGGCCGTAACGATCAAGCAGCTGACGACCACGATGGTGCTCGACGAGGATGTGTCGACGAACGGTGGCGTGCTGCTCGTGGTCAAGGGTCAGGAGGTTACCTATCCCGTCATCGAGCGTCTGCGACTCTACGCGGCCCATGGGGCCGGGGTGAAACAGCCGTTCCGGGTGCTGGTGCGGCAATAGCGGACGGCCCTGCACAGCTGATCATGGAAGGTCAGGATCCTCACGGCCCGGGCGGAGGGGAGGGCTTCAGGAGAAGTTCGAAGACCTTCGTGACGAGCTGGGAGACCTTGAACGGCTTGGGGACGAAGGCGTCGGGCTGGATCTTCGCCTGGCGGAGGCGGTCGAGACCCTTCGGGTGCGCGGTCATCATCACCAGGCGGATGTGGCTCGTCCTGGGGTTGGTCTTGACGCGCTGGCACAGTTCCACGCCGTCGATCAACGGCATCATCATGTCCGTCAGGACGAGGACGGGGAGCTCCCGCTCGATCACCTCCAGCGCCGCCTTCCCGTCCGCCGCGTAGAGGATCCGGTACTGCCCGTCCTTTTCGAACTGCATCCGCAACAGATTCAGCAGGAGCCGGTTGTCCTCGGCCACGAGGATCGCGGGCGGGAGCGGCTTCCCCGCGGGGGGAGACTCGACCATGGGGGAAGTCTGGCAGACGGACCGCATTACGGGAAGGTGTAAGCCTCCACCTGGAGGGCGCACCGCAACCCGTGCGGGCCCGCCTCGATCGACAGGGAGCGGAAGCAGACCGGCGGCGTCATCGTCGGCGCAAGCGGCCCGGCCTCTTCCAACCTCCGCAGGTACCCCACGACGGCGGGGAAGGGGCCCTCGAAGGAGATCTCTGCGAGGCGCTGCTGGAACTTCCCCACCGGCTGCCCCCCCCGCTTGACCACCCCCGGCGTGGCGGCTAGATCGTAGGTGCGCCCCTTCAACAAGGTCTCGTACGACAGGAACCGGTCGGGGAGGCTCCCTTCGATCCGTTTCAGGAGCGCGCCGTTGACCGAGAGGATCTCCTGAAGACGCTCCACCTCCTGGCGCAACCCCTGCGGCGTGAACGGGAGCCTTCGCCCCTCCTGCAGGGCGGTCCAGCGGGGAATGATCGCGGCATAGACGTAGAAAAACGCGAACAGGCAGAACGCCCCCGCCTCGAACGCGACAAGCGTGCGAAGACGCACGGCCGGGACCCACGACGGCAGGCGCATACCCAGCAGGACGCGATCGAAACGGAGGATCCAGCGTCTCACCGGGGCTCCTCGCCGGGAGGCGTCGGCATCGGCGCCCCGGCGATCTCCCGCACGAGGCACGGCGGGACAAGGGAACACTCGATCTCGACCTGCTGCCACCCGCTCTCGTCGTCCTGCAGGAGGCCCGGGGTGGCCGAGCGGATCCCGCCACGCCCCGATTCAAGATCCGCGAGAAATGCGACGAGCGCGGCGGAATCCTCGCACAGGACCGAGAGCCGCAGGGTGTCCGTATCCCGATCGATCTGGAGGGTCCGGAACCGGATCCGCCGGCCCGCCAGGGAGGCGGTATGCAGCAGGAGATCGGACCAGACGCGCCGGCCCGTGACGATCGTCATGACCCCCTGCGCCTCCAGGCGCATCCGCTCCAGCTCCCCCCGCTGGCGTTCCAACCGCGACATCCGCGCCAGCACCAAAGGATCGGTCGGCGCAAGGAGCCACCGCCGGTACACGAACCACCCCCCCTCCATCCCGAGCGCGGAGAGGGGAAGCAGGACGGCAAGGACCAGGAGGCTCAGCACGATCCCGTAATCGTCGCGCCTCCGGCGCAGTTCCCCCGGCAGGAGATTCAACGGCGGGATCCCCTGGTCGCTCACGCCGCGATCCCATCGAGGACGCCGCAGCAGACCGCGAACGCGGCGCCCGTCACCCCCGCCGGGAGCCCCCCCTGCGGGAGATCCGGCGGGTAGAGGATCGAGGCGGTCACCCCCAGGTGCATCTGCAGCGCGCCCGCGATGGCGTCGCTCGCGGCATCCCCGCACAACAGGACCAGGGAGACCGGCGCCAGGGGATGGCGCGTCTCGAAGTGGATCAGATGCCGCTCGCAGAACCGCAAGAGATCCTGCGCGCGGGGGGGCGCGGCGTGCCGCTGCACGCCGACCCCGCACAGCGCGTCGTTGCGCAGCAGCACGAGCACGGTGGCGTCGGCGCGCAGGTCGAGAAGCGCCAGGGCCTCCCCCCCCACCCTGGCCCCCAGCCGCGCGAGCGCCGTCGGCGCCACCTCGACGCGCTCGACCCACCCGCCCCGCGCGCGGACGGCTCGCGAGAGGGTCTCGACGAGCGCCCGGGGAGCCGATGCCAACAGATGCGGCGACGCCCCCTGAATCCCTCCCTCCTCCAGGGGGAAGGCGTCCAGAACGCTCTCCCGGGCGGCGTCGGGATGGACGCGCGAGACGTGCTCACGCAGGACGGCCTCCTGACCGCGCGTGTCCGGCGGGAGACGCAAGGTTCGGACCCAGGCAGAGGATCCCGAGAGCGCGAAATAACACGGGGCGCGACGCAGGGAGATCCGGTCCAGGAACCCCTCCAGGCGCCCCTCCCATCCCTCCTCGCCAGGGAGGATCCCCTCCGCGACGTGCGAGGCGACGATGGACACCCCCTGCGAGGTCCAGGACGCCTCGAGCGCGAGCGAGCGCGCATCGCCCAGGTCGATCCCCACCCCCCTTCGCGAAGGCACCCGCCCCCCCCTCTCACGCGGCCAGGCGCTGGCGCGTCACTGGCGTTCGTCGTCCCCCATCAGCATCCGCGGGACCTCGCCGCCGCGCCCCGCCTCGACGAGATACCGCACCGCGTAGAGGACCACCTGGTCCGTCCGTCCCCGGGCGGTCCGCCGCAGGAACCCCCGCAGGTAGTACGCCGCGGCGGAAACCTCCGCGCGTTCCGCGTACAGGCGCCCGAGGCCGAAGAAGGCATCCGCCACGCCTGTGCGCGACACGCGGATCGCGCGCCGGTACGCGGCCTCCTCCTCGGCGCCCAGGGCGAGAATCGCACAGGCGGTCCCGAGATTCGCCCACGCCTCGGCGCGGTCGGGATCCAGGTCGACGGCCTCCTTCAGGATGCCGTGCGCCTCCTGCGCGAGGCCGTGGTCGAGATAGAGCACCCCCAGGTCGCTGCGGATCGCCCCGTCCCGGGGCCAGCGTTCGAACATCTCCCGGTACATCCCCCGGGCACTCTCCAGGAACCGCTCGGAGCGGGCCACGTCGCCGCTGCGCAACGCCCGCAGGGAGAGGTGGCCGTAGACGGCCGCCAGCTCCAGCCTCGGACGCTTGGCGTCGGGATCCTGTGCGAGCGCCTCCCGATACTGGCGGATCGCCTCCTCCGGCTCGCCCAGGCAGCGGAAGGAGATCCATCCGAGCCATAGCCGGAGCGTCGCCCGACGCGCCTCGACCGGCTGGATGTCCAGGGCGTCGGCGATCCGGTCGCGCGCCTGATGAAAGTACCCCGTGGCCATGGCGGGCGGCCCCGCGACCCCCTCTGCGTAGAGTCGCATCGCGTCGGCGACGAGATGCTCGAACAACAGCTGCCGCGCGGCACGGTCCCGCTGCGGGGCCTCCCGCCGGGAGTCCGAGACGCATCCGCACAGGAGGATCAGACAGGCCACCCACGACAGGAGCTGAGCGCGCCTCACCGGGCCCCCTCCCCCGGGAGGAAGACCCGCGTCTCCGAGCCGGAAGGGATCTCCAGCCGGTCGAGCCCCACGCCGGACGGCGGCCCCATGACCCAGTCCTCCACGGCCCCCCGCTCGGGGACGATGCGCGCGGTGACGAAGATCAGGAGGCTTTTCGGCTCGCGCTGGATCTTGACATTCCGGAACGGCGCGCCGAGCACGGGGATGCGCCCGAGCCCCGGCAGCCGCGAGGTGTTGCGCACCTCGCGGTTGCGGTAGAGCCCGCCGATCACGATCGTCTCGCCGTCACGCAGGAGGACCTGCGTGTCCGCCTCCGTCGTGAGAACCCGCGGGTAGAGGTCCCCGACGAGCTCCCCGAGCTCGCTGGCGGCGGGGTGGACGATCAGGCTGATCCGTTCGTCGCCGACGATGCGCGGGATCACCAGCAGCTGGATTCCGATGTTCTCGAACCCCGCCAGCTCCGTGGTCTGGAGCCCCGTCAGGGCGTTGACATTCGTCGTCACGATCGGGAACCGCTCCCCGATCAGGATGCTCGCCTCGAGGTTATCCACCGTGTCGATTTGGGGCGACGAGATCGTCTGCGCCCGGTCGTCCGTCTCCACAAGTTTCAGGACCGCCGACATCTGGGTGGCGTTCAGCGTCCCGAAGGTGAAGGTGCCCCCGGTCGACGGGAAGTTCTCCAGGGTGAAGTCCGACAGCGTCGGCTGCCCCGCCCGGAACGGCCAGCTGGTCGGGCGTTGCGCACCGCTCGCGCCCGCCTGCACGTTCCAGTCGATCCCGAGGGTGCGGTCGAAGTCGAGGGTGGTCTCGACCAGCCGCGCCTCGATCCGGATCTGTCGGGGCTGGACGTCGAGGCGCGCGAGCGTCGAGCGGATCACATCGAGCCGCTCCGGAACGTCCGTGACCGTCAGGACCCTCGACAGGCCCGCGCGCGTCGTCTCCACCCCCCGCCGTTCGGTCGCCCCGCCGTAGGTGAACGCCGGCCGCCCCTCCGGCGCGAAGACCTGGACCTTCCCCTGCGCCGAGACGAGCCCTTCGAGCAGGGTCCTGACGTCCGAGGCCGCCAGGTACCGCAATTCGAACACCTCGGTCCGCGTGCGCGTCCCGAGGTTCTGGAGCGTGTCGATCCGGAGGATCTCCCCCTCCCGCACGAAACCGTAGGCGTTGACCGCCAGGATGGACCGCAGGACATCCTCCCACGGGACGTCGCGCAGGACGACCGTGACGCGCCCCGAGACCTCGGGGCCGACCACCAGGTTCAGCCGGGCCGTGTGGGCCAGGCGCTTGAGCAGATCCTGCAGGTCCGCGTTCCTCACATCCATCGAGACGAGTTCCTCCGGCTGGGGGAGCGCCTCCGCCCCGCCGGCGGGGGCAGGCTCCTGCGCCCCGACGCCCCGGAGAACCAGCAGGAAGAGGAGGGACGAGGCGATCCGCCACGCCGCGAACCGCTTAAGCGTTTCGGACCCCCCCGGGGGCCTCAACGTGCGCCCCTCCCCCCCGGCGCATCGAGGCCCGTGCCGGATGCAAGCCGCAACGTCCGGACCCCCTCGGCCCCCTCGATCTCCACGCACTGCGGCTCGATCGCCCGGACGCGCCAAGCCCCGAGCGGGTTGCCGACCTGCACCCACTCCCCGCTCACGAGCGCCCAGCGCCCGTCCCGATCCTCGTAGATCCCCTCCAGTTCCAGCGGTCCCCGGCGCGTGGGGATCTCCTCCCGGCGGACGAACGGATCCGGCGCCATCCCCTCCAGGGGGACCTGGGGTTCCACCCAAACGAGTTCATGCCCTGCGATGTCCGGGATCCGCGCGGAGGGGCGTGGCGCCTCCGGCGCCCGGAGAGGCGCGAGCGGCGATTCCGGTGCGCGTTCGTCCCCGCGGTCCGGCCATTCCCATCCCATCCAGAGCAGGGAGGTCAACACGCACAAGCCCAGGATCTTCTCCCTCTTCGAGAGGCGCCTCAGACGTTCGTCCAGTGCGCCCATCCCGTCGGACTCTCTCAGTAGCCGGAATACGCGTCCCCCTCGGCGTCGTTCCCCGAGAGGTTCGGCTGGACCGCGTTCGTCGAGGAATTGTAGTACCAGCCGCCGGCGCCAGTCAGCGAGTTGGCGATCGCCGTCGACGGCGTGATCCGCTCCTGCGGGATCTTCCGGATAAAGACCTTGCTGTTGGCGTCCGAGGTCAACTCGACCAGGGTCGAGGCCGTCGGGTACGCGCCGTTCTCCGCGAAGTAGAGCTCGAGCGCCGTCCGCAATTCCTGGAGGTTCTGCTTGGTGGCGGCGATCTTGGCCTTCGGAAGGTTGGAGGAGTACTTCGATACCACGATCGTGGCGAGGATCCCGATGATGACGATGACGAAGATCAGCTCGATGAGCGTCACGCCCGCCGCGCCGCGCCCCGACCTGGCCCGCCCCCCCCGGAACACGCCCCGCATTGTAACCGACAAACGCCGGGCGCAAGGCAAGCCCTGGCCCTCCGCGCCGTCTCAACGGACCTGCGTGGTGAGATCCGCCAGGGGGACGAAGATCGCCATCGCGACGAACCCGACCACCAGCGCCATGACCGCGATCATCAGGGGCTCGATGAGGCGCGTGGCGGTCTTGAGGATCAGCTCGACCTGTCGGTCGTAGAAGACGCTCACCTTCATCAGCATCTCGTCCAGCTTGCCGGTCTCCTCGCCGACCGTGATCATCTGGGAGACGAGGGGGGGGATGAAGCGGGCGGCGCGGACCGACTCCCCAAGCGATTGCCCCCCCTCGACGGAGCGCCGGACCGCCTCGATCTCGGAGGAGAGCAGATCGTTCCCGACGACGTCGCGCGCCATCTCCAGCGTGGTCAGGAGCGGCACCCCTCCCGCCTGCAGCACCGACATCGTGTGCGCGAAGCGCGCCATGGAGATCTGCTGGGCGACCGGGCCGATCCCCGGCAGCGAGAGCCAGAGCCGGTCGATGAGGCGGTGGCCGCCCGGCGTCCGGTGCCACACGACCCCGGCGGCGGCCGTGCCGAGGACGACGGGAAGGATCCAGATCCAGTTCCCCTGCAGGAACGCACCCGAAAACATCAACCCGCGCGTGATCGCCGGGAGCTCGGCGCCGAGATCCGTGAAGACATCCATCAGCTTCGGCAGGGTGTAGACGAGCAGGAAGGCCGTCGCCCCGAGCGCGGAAAGGACGAGGAAGGCCGGGTAGGCCAGCGCGCCCCGCAGCTGTCCGCGCAGCTCGTAGCGGCGCTCGACGAACAGCGCGAGCTTCGAGCACATCACGTCGAGCGCCCCGCCCGTCTCCCCCGCCTGGATCAGGCTCGTGTAGAGGCGGTCGAAGACCCGCGGGTAGCGCGACATCGCGGAGGAGAGCGACGCCCCCCCCTCCACCTCCAGGCACACGGCTCGCAGCACGGAGGCCATCCGGACCGAGCGCGTCTGGGAAGCGCAGACCTCGATACACCGCAGCACGGGGACCCCGGCGTTCACGAGCGTCGAGAGCTGCCAGCTCATCGCCGCGACATCCCGCAGATCCACCCGCACCCCCGGCAGCGGCGCTCGCGGCGCGGGCGTCCCGGAGCCCCCGGCCTGGGCGGGGCGCGCCCCCTGCGCCGGGGAATCCGGCCGCGCGGGGGTCACTCCTGCGCCACCCGCACGACCTCCTCGGGCGTCGTGACGCCCAAGACCGACATCTCGAACCCGCTCTCCCACAACGTCTTCATCCCCTCGGCGCGTGCCTGGGCGGCGATCGGGGAGGCGCCGGAGCCGCCCATCAGCAGCTTCCGGACCGGCTCGGTCACCTCGAGAAGTTCGAAAATCGCGCCCCGGCCCTTGTAGCCGCTCCCGTGGCACCGCGGGCACCCCTTCCCGTGCGTAAAATCGAATTCCACCCCGTCCACGCGCGCCAGGAGCGCCTCGATCACGGCGCGCGGCGGCTGGTAGATCTCTCCGCACGCGGTGCAGACCTTTCGTACGAGCCTCTGCGCCAGGACGCCGACCACGGTCGTGGCGATCGAGTAGGGCTTCGCCCCCATCTCGACGAGGCGGATGAGCGCGCTGGCGGCGTCGTTCGTGTGGAGCGTCGAGAGGACGAGGTGCCCGGTCATCGCGGCCTGGCAGGCGATCTGCACGGTCTCCGCGTCGCGCATCTCGCCGATCATGATCACGTTCGGATCCTGCCGCAGGATCGAGCGCAGCCCCGTCGCGAAGGTGACCCCCGCCTTCGGGTTGATCTGCGTCTGGTTGATCCCCTTCAGCTGATACTCGACCGGGTCTTCGACCGTGATGATGTTCCTCTCGGCCGTATTGAGGACATTCAGCGACGCGTAGAGCGTGGTCGTCTTCCCCGACCCGGTCGGGCCGGTCACCAGGACGATCCCGTGGGGGGAATGGATCAGGCGCTCGTAGCGCCCGCGCATGTCGGGGTCCGAAAGGACGTCGGCCAGCTTCACCCTCGCCTGGGACTGGTCGAGGAGCCGCATGACGACCTTCTCGCCGTAGATCCCCGGCAGCGTCGAGACGCGGATGTCGACCCTCCGCCCCTGCACCTTCACGTAGATCCGCCCGTCCTGCGGGGCTCTACGCTCGGCGATGTCCAGGTTCGCCATCACCTTGACGCGACTGACCAGCGCCGGCAGCACGCTCTTCGGCGGGGACTTCTCCTCCTGGAGCATCCCGTCGACGCGGAACCGGACGCGCAGCGTCTTCTCCTCCGGCTCGAGGTGGATGTCGCTCGCGCCCGCGAGGACCGCCTGTCCGATGACCAGGTTCACCAGACGCACCACCGGCCCCCCCTGCCCCTCAAGCTCGGAGTACTCGACCTCCTTCTGCGCCTCCTCCTCGATCACCTCGACGTCGCCCCCGCCCCCCTCGCCCCCCTCGATCTCGCTGAGCAGGTCCTGCATCGCGGCGCCGGGATCGGAGGAGGACGCCCCCCCCTCCTCGATCCGCCCGCGCAGCTCCCGGAGGACCCAGCGGGGAGCCACCATCCACTCCCCCGGCCCGCCGAGACGATCCTCGACCTGATCGAGGGCGAACGGATCCGTCGGATCCGCGGTGACCGCCACGGAGAACGCCTTGTCAGGCCCGCGTGCAACGCTGCGCAGGAGAAGGATCCCCGCCTCCTGAACCCAGGGCTCCGCGACGGGCGCCACCTCTCCCGCCGGATACGGGAACGCCTCCGGCCCCGGCAGGAACGGCAGCCCCATCTCGCTGGCGAGGAACTGCAGGATCTTCCCCTCCGCGACGCCAGCCTTCTCGTGCAACCAGTGGGCGAACCCCGTCTGCGGCCATCCCCCCTCCCCCTCGAGACGCGAACGGATCTCCTCCGTGAGAACACCCTGCTGGACGAGACGCGCCAGAAGGGGGGGACGCTCCTGCCGGACGAGACGCGCCAGGAGGGGGACGCGCCCCCCCTTGGGGTGAACCTTTCGCGTCAGGGTCTCCCCATCGACATCCGCGTCGCCCAGGAGATCTCCGGAAACGACTTCCGCAGGGGGCGGAACCTCGGCACCCCCCGCAGGGTCCGCCTCCAGCAGATCCCGGACTTCCGCCTCCGCCGGTGGATCTTCGGAACCGGGCAATATCGCCCGGTCAAGCACCTCCTGCTCCAGCGCTCCCGCCGCCTCCTCCGGCTCCGCCGCCGCCTCCTCCCCACCGGCAGGCGTGTCGGTTTCCGAGGCGACCGTCGCCCCCTGTGGGGCCACGACAACCCCGGGAGTCGGAGGATCCTCCGGGGCGGGTCGAGCCGGCTCGTCCGGCACGGGCGGGGGGGGCATTGCAAGCGGCTCCGGGCTGGCTGCGGGCGCATCGGACAGCGCTCCGGCACCCTTCCGCGAAGCCTCGACCCTCGCAAGCGCCCCCGCCTGCGCCTCGCGCGCCTCGACCTGGAGGCGCGCGAGGATCGCTTGCCTCTCGAACCTGGCGGCGACCTCCCCGCGCAGGGATGCGAGCGCAAGGCGCCCCTCCTCCGCGCCCGCCATCCACGCGCCACGCAACGACGCGACCCGCGTCTGGATCGCCTGGACGTGCGACGAAAGCGCCCCCAGTTCCTGCTGGACCGCATCGGAATGACGGCCGGACTCCTCCGCGGCAGCCTGGAGCGAGCGAACCTGCGCCTCCGTCCGCGCCGCCTGCCACTCCAACGCGCTCGCTCGCGCGCGCGCGGCCTCCCCCTCCCGCCGCAAAGCCTCGATCCGATCCACCCACTCCATGACACGCGAGGCGATACGGTTCTGGGCCCCCTGCACCTCCCTCTGCAAGCCCTCCAGCGCCACGAGCCGTCCGGAGATCCCCTCGGCGCCGCGGGCGATCTCCTCGGACGCCTGCTCCCGACACTCCACCCTTCGCCGCAGTTCCGAGAGTTCCTCGCCAAGCCTCTCCGAGCGCCCGGCCGCCTCCGACAGGTCCCGCAGCCGGCGCTCCACCTTCTCGATCGCGCCGTGGAGCGACCGCCTCCCCTCCTCCGACTGTCCCGACAGCACGCCCTCGATTTCCTGCCGCGCGACCTTGAGGTCCTGCGCCCACTCCCCCGGGAACCCCGCGAGGCGCGAGGCGACGTCCCGCTCCAGATTCGCGCGCGCGGCGCGTTCACGTTCCCACGCGGCCTTCTGCATCTGCTGCTGGGCGCCGATCCCGTCCTCCAGACCTTTCATGCGCGAGGCGAGCGGGTAGGCGATCTCCCAGGGGAGCGCTTCCAGGCGCTGCTGAAGCCCCGACACCGCCCCGGCAACCTCGACGCGCAGCGAGTGGAGCAGACCCTCGCGCAGCGCGGCGATCCGATCCTCGCGCAGGCCTCCCGTCGGTTCGAGCCCCGCCGCGACGTACCCTTGTCGCATCAGGAGGGGGATCTCCCGCTCCAGGAAGTCGGCGACGTCCCGTTCGAGACGGCGGACGATCCCCTCCCCGACAGGCTCCTCCGGCGTCATCGCCCCACTACCTCCAGGATACCCGCGTGACGCCCCCCCCCACGCCCACCGTGACCACGACCGTACGCGAGGCATTCCCCCACGTCCCGGTCGAGGCGATCTCGACGTTCCCGGAGACGTCCGCGAGGCTCGTCGTGTACGTCCCCGTGACGCCGTCGGCGGTGGCGAAACTCTTCCCCGAGAACCCCGTCCTCCAGGAGGCGTTGCCGATCAGCTCCCGGATCGCGTCCTCCGCGCCCGCCTCGGCGCAGTAGAGCGCCATCGCCCCTCGCCACTCGTTGTCGACAATCTTGACGTGCCGCCGGGCGTTCTGGAGGAACGTCACGCAGATCGAGAACAGGATCACCATCGTCCCGAGCGCCAGGACGAACACCGCCCCGCGGGAGCCCTCCCTCCCTTTCACGCTCATCGCAACCGGACCGCCGTAGTCCCCGACACGCTGCGCGTCCCGTCGGAGACCGTCAGGCTCACCTGGACCACTTCGGAGGCGATGGTCACGTCGTCCCAGACCCCCAGCGCGCCGTCCGTGACCGTCTGCCAGGAGACGGTTCCGTCGTCGAACGTGCCACCGGCATGGCTGTGGATCTGCGCGTACCCGACCCCCGAATCGAGGTAGACGAGCACCCCGGCGGTGCCGAGCCGCATCTTCACCTTGTACGCGGTTCCGGCGGTCCACGCCGCCAGCGAGTCGGTGGCCTGCTGGGAGATCCCCCCCAGGTTGTAGAAAAAGCGGACGGTGTTGTCGCTGCGGAACTCGACCGCGTAGCCGGTGTCCGACGCATCCCAGGTGCCGTACTGCAGCGCGTAGGCGGTCCCCGCCGCGCCCCCCCCCCCGGCGCCGACGTTCGGGAACGAGGTCCGCGCCGTGTTCGAGAAACGGACGTCGTCGAGCATGCCGTCGAGGTACGCGGCGCCCTGGAGGCTCCCCAGGGTGAGCGACTCCCCGTTCGTCCAGTCTCCCATTCGCGCCGCCGAGGCCTCCTGCGTCCCGTTGACGTACAACCGCATCGTCGTCCCGTCGTACGTCGCTGCCACGTGGGTCCATGTCCCGGCCGACACCTGCGTCGATCCCAGCGCCGTCGAACCGTTCCCGGCCCCCGTGTCCACGCGGAACTGGAACTTCCGGCTGCTCTCCAGCGTCAGTTCGAACCCGTCGTCCGACCCCGACCTCTTCCCGGCGATCCCCTGCACGCTCCCCGACCCCACCGTGTCGAACTTCACCCACGCCTCGATCGTGAAGCTCGCGGGATCGAGCACCGCATCGTCCGATATCTGGAGGTGGTCGTTCGTCCCATCGAACGACAGGCCGTTGCCGAACTTCCCCGCCGTCCACTCGGTGCCCAGCATGTTCTGCAGCGGGCCGTCGCGGTTGTTCGCGCTCGCGTCGTCCGCGGACGTCCCTCCCGTCTCGTCCAGGCGCAGCAGCATCACCGTGTTCGCATCGACGGTCAGCGCGGTGTCGGAGGTCCCGGCGCCGCCGGGGGTGTAGGTGGCCTCGACGACCAGGCCGGACCGGCGGAAGGTCCCGGCCGAGCGGATCCCGTTCGCCTCGGAACTCCCGTTGCCGGTCACGCGCATCGTGGAGAGCGACTCGACAACGTTCGACCCCGAATCGGTCTTCGTCCACTTCGCGGTGTCGATCGCGTCGTCGTTGAAGTCGTCGGTCTGCGACTCGTACGTGGCGCGGAACGCCGTGACCCCCTGCGCAAGATCCTGCGCGGTCCCGTACCCGCCCCCCGTGTCGGTCGAGCGCTGCAGCGTCGAGCCGGAAATCGCGTACTTCACCTTCTCCGTCCCGGAGCCGGTGTCCAGGAGGTACGTCGTGGTCAGTTCCAGCAGGGTGGTGTTCGCCGCGTTCACGGCGGTCCCGTAGCGCCCCTCCCGCTCGATCCTCGACAGCGCGACCCGCAGATTCTGCAGAAGATCCCCCCTCCCGTTATGGTCGCGCCAGACGCGCACCCCCATCGCCAGGGCACCCGCCATGGACGTCGAGATCACCCCGACGATCGCCATGGCCATCACCAGTTCGACGAGCGTCAGCCCCGGCGGACGCGGGCGCTTACAACCCGTGACAGAACGTCGCAGAAGATCCCGCGAAGCGCGAGGCGTCCAGCGTCCAGCGGGGTTCTGCAACAGCCTCTCACTCGGCATTGGCGCGGTAGGCGACCAGGCTGCGCGAACTGGGGCGGTTCGACAGGCCGGTCCAGGTGATGGTCGCGACGATCTTCTTGAGATTCGCCTGCGGGGTCGTGACGACCGTCTCGACCTGGAAGGAGGCGTCCTCGGGTACCGCCGCGATCGTGACGGACGCGACCTCCGCATACGGCCGCGCGATCTGCGCCTCCACCTCCCGCCGCAGGTACCCGTGCGCCAAGGTGCGCTGCTTGGCGATCCGCTCCGACAGGATGCCGACCTGGAGGATTTCGGTCGCCGAGACGATCGAGATCGACAGCAACATCAGGGCGAAGAGAACCTCCACCAGGGTAAACCCCTCCGCAAGCCGCCCGACGGGCCGCGCCGTCGCCACGCCGCAGTCTACCCCGGCGCCTACTGGATCTTCACGATCCCGGTCCCGGCCACGACCGTGACGGTCTTGGCACCCCCCCGGGCGATCGACAGGAGCGCCTGCCCACCGGCGGAGGGCCCTCCGGAACCGTCGAAGTCGACCCGGTCGGAGGGAAATGTGGTCGAGTCGATCCGTGCGTGCCGGGGAAGGACGACCGTCTCCTGCGCCGTGAAGCTCCCGCCCCCGGCATCCACCTCGAGCGTGGCGCGATCGAGCGCCGTGTCGAAGGTGACGCGCCAGGCGCGGTTCTCGGCCACCGCGCGCGCCTGCGCCTCGCGCAGAAGCGCGCGCAACTGCGAGGCCGCCGCGTCGAGATCCCGCAATGCGGCCGACTCCCCGATCTTGACCGCCCCGGTCACCGCCAGGACCGCCACGATCACGAGGATGAACGCGATCTCGATGAGGGTCATGCCGCGAACCACCCGGAAGCGCGGGATCCTCATGGCGGGCCCCCGGGATCTTAACTCCTCGAATCGACACCCCGCGCGAGTCGAGGTACCCTTCGCACCATGAGGACTCCCGGCCCTCGCCCCCACACCTGCTCGACGTGCGGGGTGACGTACGACCTGTCCGGGGTCCCGCCGGGGTTCGCGGCCGCCTGCCCGGGGTGCAGGACTCCCGCCGCCCCCTCCGGAGGAGGGAGCGGCGGGATCCGTGCCGCCATGATCGGCGGGGCGGTCCTCGCCGCCGGGGCGCTCCTGTTCGGGATCTACCTGCTCGCCTCCGGACCGCACGCCGTCGAGGGGGCGTGGGTCGGACAGATGGAGTGGCCGGGGGAGCCGAAGCCGAGGGTCCTTTCCTTCTACTTCGAAAGGGCCGGTGACGACTCCTTCCGGGGAACCGCCTCGGTCGCGATCATCACGGAGCCGACGATCCCGATCGTGCAGATGCTGGAGGCGGAGGTGCGGGAGGGGAAGTTCGTGGGGGGGACCGTCCGCTTCACGCTGCGGTTCGACGGATCGTTCGGGCACGACGACGAGGTGTCGTTCGAGGGGGAGTTCACGCGGGGGGGAGAGAAGATCGAAGGGACGTGGTCGGCCGGGGCGGGCGCGTCCGGGACGTTCTCGATCCGGACGGTGGAGTCGGCAACCGCCCCCGCGCCGGAGGGGTCCCGGCGGGAGGAAGCGCCCGTTGAGGCTGCACCCCCCCTGCCCCCGGCGCCGGTGGAGGGGGGATACAACCCCGGCGGGAAGTTCCGGCACTCGTACGGCCTCGGGGTAGTCCTGGATGGGGCGTGCCGCGTCCTGCGCGTCGAGCCCGGCTCGCCCGCGGAGGGGTGCGGCGTGACCGTCGGCATGCAGCTCGCCCTCGACCAGAGGGCGGGGACCTGGGATTTCAACCGCTCCGCCTTCGAATGGATGGCGGACCAGAACGGCCCCGGAAGCCCCGTCCTCCTCTACCGCTACTCCGGTGATTTCGGCGACGGCACGAACTTCACGGTCGACCGCGTGGATCTGCGGTAGCGCCCTACCCCCGCCGGTATCCCTTCCTCAACTCCCGCCGCATCACCTTGTTCGACGCCGTGCGCGGCAGAGACGCAACGATCACGAGGTCCGAGATCCGGAACAGGGGGTTGAGCCTCTCGCGGACCGCCTTCTGCAGTGCGGCGAGAGCCACGTCCCGCGCGAGCGCGGTCCCCTCACGCGGGACGGCGAAGACCACCAGTTCGCTCGGCCCCCCCGCGGGAGGGTCGCAGGCGATCGCCGCGGTCTCGCGCACCCCCTCGACCGCATTGCAGGCGCGCTCGATCTCGACGGACGACACCTTGATCCCGCCGAGGTTCATCGTGTCGTCGACGCGGCCGTGGGCGCGCCAGAGGCCGCCGGGGAGGCGGCTGAACTCATCGCCGTGGCGGCGCAACACCTCCCCGCGCGGTCCGCGCGGCGTCCCCTCGTAGTACACCTCGTGGTGGTCGCGGTTCAGGAGCGATGTCGACAAGCCGATCGACGGGGGGACGACGAACAGTTCCCCGGCGTCGGCGGGGAGCCCCCTCTCGTCGAGGATCGCCAGGTCGAGCCCCAGCGCGGGGGTCGTGAACGCCGACGGGACGTTCGACTGCACGACCGTCGAGGCGAGGAACCCCCCGCCGATTTCGGTCCCGCCGCAGTACTCGATGACCGGGGCGTACCCGCGCACGCGCGACATCAGCCAGAACATGTCGTCGGGGTTCGAGCACTCCCCGGTCGAGGAGAAGGTCCGGACGGCGTTCCAGTCCGCGCCGTCCCCGGCGAGCCGGTCGAGCGCCCCCGTATTGCGCCAGGTCTTCACCAGGGTCGGGACCACCCCGAGCATCGTCACCCCCGCATCCTTCACGAACCGCGCGAACGGCTTCCCCGTGGGGGTCCCGTCGAACAAGGCGATCGCCGCGCCGTTGGCGAGCGCGGCGAAGACGAGCCACGGCCCCATCATCCAGCCGAGCGACGTCGGCCACGCCAGGACGTCGTCCTCATGGATGTCGTGGTGGAGCCACGCGTCCGCAACACACTTGATCGGAGTGGTCTGCGTCCAGGGGATCACCTTCGGATCGCCGGTCGTCCCGGAGGAGAACAGGATGTTCGCCGCGTCGTGCGGATCGCGCTGGACCGATTCGAACGGCCTCTGGGGCCCGAGGAACTCCTCCCACCGGACGTCGCCGGGGCGGAGCGGAGGCGTTCCGCCAAACGCCGACAGGACGATCGCGCGGGGAGCCCCCGCCTGGGAGACCTTCGAATAGAGAGGAAGCTCCTTCCCACCCCGCAGCATGACGTCCTGGGTGAATACCCCCTTCGCGCGGGCGAGACGCAGGCGCGTGGCGATCTCGTCCGGGGCGAAGGAGTCGGCAATCGACACGCACGCGCATCCGGCGAGAAGGATCCCGAGATAGATCGCGACCGCCTCGGCATGCATCGGCAGGTCGACCGCGACGGCGTCGCCGGGGACGAACCCGGCACGGGCCAGGCTGTGCGCGACGCGATCCGCCAGCGCGCGCAGATCGCGCAGGGGCATGCGCCGGAGGACGCCGTCCTCGCGCGCGCAGACGATCGCCACGCGGTCCGGATCCCCCCGGAAGCACGAGTCGGCGATGTTCAGGCGCGCGCCGGGGAACCACCGGGGCGACTCGACGCCCGCTGACAGGTCGGCGACACGCGCGTAGGGCCGCGCCAGACGGATCCCGAGCCTGCGGACCATCCGGTTCCAGAACGCCTCGCGGTCCGCGACCGACCAGGCATGGAGTGCCGGCACATCCGCCGCGCCGACCTCGCGCGCGAGCGCCGTGACGTTCGCTCGCGCGGCCCTCTCCGGCGACGGCACCCACGCCGGGGGCGGTCCCAAGACCTCCGCGTCCCAACACGCGAACGCCTTCGCGTGCGCCTCCCGGTGGACCTCGAACGGGAGGCCCGGATGCAGAACCTCGTCGCAGAGGCGCCGCCAGGACGTCAGGGGATCGCGCGGGTCCGAGGCGAATGCCACGCCTGGATTCTACGCCGGGCCTTGGAACCGGTCCCGAAACCTCCTGTCGTCCCGAGGACCGCGATGTTTCCGCGGACCGAGGGACCTGTGTTGGACGCTCGACCGATGAACACAGGTCCCTCGTCGCTCGATCGCAACTCGCTCGCTCCTCGGGACGACAGGGAGCCGGACGACGAGCGCCGTTTCCTCCGGATAGGAAGGAACCGCAGGGCGCCGGGGAGCGTCTCACGAGACGGGAATGGAAAGGGGGAGGACGATGGGGACGAAATCAAGCGCGGTCGTGGCGGCGGGGCTTCTGGCCCTGACGGGGTCGACGGGGATCCTGGCGGACGAGGTGCTCTCTCCCCAGGTGCAGGCACAAGCACCGCGGATCGACCCGAAACCCTTGAGCGCGAACGTGCAGCGCGGCCTGGCGTATCTGGCGGAGCGGCAGCTTCCAGGCGGCGGCTGGGGCCAGGGGGACGAGTCCGCGAATATCCGTAGCGGCGAAGGGAACGGAGCCAATGTCGCCGACACCTGCATGGCCGCGCTCGCGCTCCTGCGCGCCGGAAGCATCCCTACGGCGGGTGCGCATGCGCAGAACCTGTGCCGGGCCGTCTCCTATGTCTGCTCGGAGGTCGAGGCGGCGGACCGGGACTCCCTGTTCGTGACCTCCGTGCGCGGCACGCGGGTCCAGGGGAAGATCGGGAACGCGATCGACACGTTCCTCGCCGCGAACCTCCTGGCGGAGGTCCGCAACCGGATGGCGGATGACGCCGCCAACGCGCGCGTGACCGCGGCGCTCGACAAGGTGCTTGACAAGATCGAGCGGAACCAGCGCGCCGACGGAACCTGGGAGGGCGAGGGGTGGGCACCGGTCCTGTCCCAGGGGATGGCCGCCCGCGCGGTCAATCGCGCAGCCCAGTCGGGGGCCGAAGTCCCCGCGTCGGTCCGCGCACGCACGGAGGCGAACGCGCGGGGCGCCTTCGACGAGGCATCCGGACGTTTTGCCGGCGGGCCTGGGGACGCGGGGGTCGGCTTGTACGGCTCCTCTGCGTCGCTGGGCGCGATGCAAGAGTCCGAGAATACGAACCGCAAGCGGGAGGACGACCTGCGCGCACGCCTCGCGGAGGCGCCGAGCGCCGAACAAGCCGAGATCCAGGGAGAGCTCGGACGCATCGAGGGGAATCGGCGGGAACTCCGACAGGCGCGTGCCTCCATGGTCGAGCAGCTCAAGGACGAGAGGTTTGTACAGGGGTTCGGCTCGAACGGCGGAGAGGAGTTCCTCTCCTACGTGCAGATCGGCGAGTCGCTCCTGGCGGCGGGGGGCGAGGAGTGGCGGGCGTGGGACGCCTCGATGACCGCCAACCTTGAGCGCGTCCAGAATGAGGACGGCTCCTGGACCGGCCACCACTGCATCACGGGGCGTACGTTCTGCACCTCTACGGCGCTGCTGGTTCTGATGGTCGACCGGACGACCGAGCCCTTGAGCGACGCGGTGCGCAGAAGGTAGACCACACCTTGTGACGTTTCGCGCAAGCCGGGCCATCGCGGTCGCCGCCCTCCTCGCCGCG
This sequence comes from Planctomycetota bacterium, assembly GCA_016206515.1. Classification (GTDB taxonomy): domain Bacteria; phylum Planctomycetota; class SBBH01; order SBBH01; family JACQRN01; genus JACQRN01. The sequence goes on from JACQRN010000211.1 coordinate 23,553, forward strand.
ATCGGACCCGGTTGCGCGCGCAGGCCTCCAGAACGCGACGATCTGTCCGAGAGGATCGACGCGGCGCTCGCCCACGCGCAGGGGTTCCTCCTGTCGCAGCAGTCCCCCGACGGCGCGTGGCGCTCGCGTACGTACGGCGCGATGCGCGACGGGCCGTCCTTGACGCCGGCAGCATGCAAGTTCCTCGCGTTCCACCCCTCCCTCGACGAGTCGGGGGCCGCTGCGCTCGCGCGCGGACGCGACTACATCGCCAGGATGCTCCGCCCTGACGGATCGAGCGAGCCCGATGGCGGCGCCCTGCTGTACCCGGTCTACACCGCCGCGCTCTCGGCGATCGTCCTCGGACAATCCGCGGAGCCGGAGCACGCTCGTGCCTCGCGCTCCTGGCTCACCCTCCTGCGCGAGCACAGGTACGGCCCGCATCTGGGGTGGAGGCGGGCGGATGCGACCTACGGCGGATGGGGATACGCGCCCCGTCCGTTCCCCAAGGACGCCGCCCGGGAAGGATTCGAGGGAGAGGCGAACCTCTCCTCGACACTGTTCGCCGTCGGCGCCCTGCGGATGTCGGGCCTGGGGGCGGACGATCCGGTCTGTCGCGACGCCCTTGCCTTCGCCTGCCGCTGCCAGAATTTCGCGGAGGCCCCCGCGCTCGGCGACCCCGCATTCGACGACGGCGGCTTCTTCTTCTCGCCGGCCGATACCCTGCGGAACAAGACGGGCGCCGTCCGGGATCGCGACGGCCAGGAGCGTTTCCCCTCGTACGGGAGCATGACCGCCGACGGGATCCGGCTCCTCCTGCGGTGCGGACTCCCGCCGGACCACCCGCGCGTCCGCGCGGCCTCGTCCTGGCTCCAGGCGCATTTCGACCCGGCGCACGTCCCGGGCCGTTTCGCCCCAGACCGGGAGTTCCTGCGCGACGCGACCTACTACTACTACGCGTGGTCGTGCGCGCACGCGTTTGCGACCCTCAACCTGCGGACATGCGACGTCGCCGACCGCCGCGTCGACTGGGCCGCCGCGCTCGCCTCCGAACTCCTCTCCCGCCAATGCGAGGACGGTTCCTGGGCGAGCCCGCTCGGCGATTCCAAGGAGGACGACCCCCTCGTGGCGACGCCTCTGGCCGCCGGGGCGCTGGCGCTGTGCGCTCGGCAGATGGATACGTCCGCCGCACGGTAGCGCGGGGTTCATCCCCGCGCTCGCCATGGGCCGGGCATAAAGCCCGGCCTACCCGGGGGTAGCCATCCCCCTGAACATGAAGAAGGCCCCCGCCGCCAGGCACAACCCCGCCCAAAGGAAGTCGAGCCGCACCGGCTGCTTCATATAGACGACCGCGAAGGCGGCGAAGACGCACATCGTTACGACCTCCTGGATCACCTTCAGCTGGGCGAGGGAGAAGTGCCGGTACCCGATCCGATTGGCGGGGACCTGGAGGCAATACTCAAGGAACGCCACGCCCCACGATGCGAGGATCGCGACGAGGACCGGCTTCCCCTTGAGGTCCTTCAGGTGGCCGTACCACGCGTACGTCATGAACAGGTTCGAGCCGACCAGCAGAAGGACCGTCGTCGCCATGCCACACCTCCCGGGCGCGGAAGCGCCCTCACAGCAGGAATATCCGCCGCCGCACGGCGCGATTACAATCCCCCCGTGCGTGGGGAGATCGGACCGATCGGCGGCCGGGCGTTCCTGCATGGGTTCACCTCGTCGATCGGATTTTTCACGGGGAGAGGTTGACCGCCATAATGAATTAGCGTACGCTAGTCAACATGCCAGACGCCCCGCCACCCCGCGAAACGCTCCTCCGCGGGATCGTCCGACTCGCCGCGCAGGGGGTGCTGCCGCAGGGCTCGGCGCTCCAGGCGCTGCGCCACCTCTTGGAGGCGCCCGGGGAGACGTCCCCCTCGCTCGGGGCGATCGCGCTCGCCATGGCCGGCGAGGACCACCCCGCCGTGCGCGCGCTGCTCAAGTCCGTCCTCACCCTGCGCCGTGACACCGCCCGGTCCGTGCACGCCTCGCGCTCCGCACGTCTGGCGATCCCCCCCGAGCACGCGCGGGACCTGGAGGGTCTCCCCTTCGACGCGCCCCTGCGATGGAAGGGGGGGGAGGAGACCGACGAGGAAACGTTCCTGTCGGGTACGGAGGCGCGTTTCCGCGCGTTGGAGCCTGCCCTGCGCGCGTCACTGCTCGACGCGGTCCTCCTATGGCCTACCGCGAGGGCCGCCAAGACAATCGGACGGCTCTCGACGACGTTCACCCCCGAGGAGCGCGAGCGAGCCATCCTGATCCTGACATTGCGGTTCGGCGGGCCGGCAGGGGCCGAGTGGGAGACCTGGCGCGCATGGCTCGGGTCGGAGGACCTGCGATGGGAGGACGAACGACGCAGAACCCACGAGGCGGCCGAGCGGCCCGCCGTCCCGCCCGATCCCGCCCTCCCCGCCGCGCATGCAGCGCCGCCGGAACTGCCGCGCGCGGTCCCCCTGCCACCCCCTCCGAGCGATATCCCCGGGCCGACCCCTTGGACTCGCCGAGAGCGCGAGGCGCCGCCGGAGCCAGAGCCTCTCCCGAGGGGGATCCCGCTCTGGCGCGACCACCTGCAACCGCTCTTCGTGGACAACTGGTACCTCGCCGTCGGGATCGCGATGGTCCTGGCCGGGAGCGCGCTCCTGGCGTACTTCACCTGGGACCGGCACTGGCTGGTGCGGTACGGGCTCCTCCCCGCGATGCTCGGGGGGATCGCCGCGCTCCTGGGGAGGCTCGGGGCGTGGCTGCAGCGACGCGCCGAGACGTTCGAGGGGGCCGCGGCCGCCCTGCGCGGCGCGGCGGTCGCCCTCCTGCCGATCGCGCTTGCCCCCCTCGCCTTCCTCGCCGACGACCCCATGGTCGCGCACAAGACGGCGGTCGTCCCCGCCCTCTCGCTCGCCGGCCTTGCCCCTGCCGCCTGGGGGCTGCGGCGCTGGTGCGGCGGGGTCCATGCCTCCCTCGCCGGGCCCTTCGCCCTCTCGCTTCTGGCGATCAACGCGCTCGCGCTCGCGCGCCCGGTGGGCCAGGCGCTTCTGGGCCTGGACCGCGCGCACCTCCCCGGGATGCTGGCGCTCTGCGCCTACGCCGGCTTCGCCGCCGCCTCCTTCGCCGCGTGGCGCCTCGCGGGCAGGACCCTCACGCCGGACCTCGCCCGGCGCCGCCCGGTCGGCGGATTCGTGGGAGCCTCCCTGGCGATCACATCCCTCGCGGTCTTCGCGTGGAGCCATGCCGTCCCGCGCGTGCGGCCCGATCCGCAGACGTACGCCTGCCTGGCGATCCTCGCGGGGGGGCTCGTCCTCTGGCTCGAAGCGCGCCTGCAGGGGGTTCTCCAACTTCCCGCACGGGCCGGCCCCGAGGCGTTCTGCGCCTATGCGCTCCTCCTCCTCGGGATCCTCATGGGGATCCCCTCGGACACGGTCCGGATCGCGGCGCTCGCGCTCGCCGGCGCCGTCTGGCTCGCGCAGGGGGTCCGCCGCGAGCACGCCCTGCACGACTGGATCGGCCTGACGCTGCTGTCCCTGGCGGGGGTCTCGGTCGGCCTATTGGAGGGGTTCCCGCGCGAGAGGATCGCGCTCCTGGGCCCCGCCCTCGCCCTGCTTCTATCGGCCGCAGCGCGCCTGTCGGGCGGCCGCCTGGGGCCGACGTTCGCCTCCTCCTGCCGCGGGCTCCAGGGGATGGTCCTGGTCCTCTCCACGGCGGTCGCCGCGCTCGCACAGTGGCATTTCCGCAGCGCCCCCCCCTTCACCGCCGCGGTCCTCCTGGCCGACGCGGCGCTCCTCCTGTGGCTCGCGCACCGGGAGGGGACCGTCAACCCCGCCCTCGCCGCGGCGCTCGCCTGCGCGTTGGCGCTCCCGTACCTCGGATGCGCCGACGTGCTCAGCCGCACCTGGACGGGGAACACGATGGCGTTTGGCCTCGGAACCCTCTCGTTCGCATGGCTGGCGCTCGCGAGACTCCTGCCGGGCGGCCCGGTCCGGACCACCCGTTCGACCGTCGTCTGCCTGTACGGCGCGCTCGCGGCCACCGCCTTCCTCCTGCGGATCGGGTTCGAGGGGGATGCCCGGGCGTTCCCGGACTGGACAGGAAGGCTCCTCGACTGGTGCGGCCCGCTCCTGGCGACCGCCGCTCTCGTCTTCGCCACCTACCACTCGCGGTCGCACCTTCCCACCGCGATCGGCGTCCTCCTCTCGGCGGTCCTCTTCCCGCAGATGAAGGCGGGGCTCCAGGAGGCGTTCCCAGCCCTGGGGTTCGGCAGCGGGCTCGGGAGCGCCGCGTCCGCCGTCCTGATCGCCGCCCTCCTGTTCCGCCTGCGATCGCTCCCTGCCCTGCAGAACCTCTCCGGCGGCGACCCCTTCCTGGGGGGGAACCCCTTCCCGATGCGACGGACGGACCCGACCCTTTTCACCTCCCCGCTGATCTGCGCAGCCCTGTTCCTCGCCGCAAAGGTCGAGACATGGAATCTCGCCCGCAACCTCCCCGATCCGGGGATGAAGACGTGCGTCGCGCTCTGCCTCTCCGGGGCCGCTTGGACCCTTCTGGCCCTCTTCCGCCATCCGGAGGAGCGCTGGAAGCGGGCGGTCCATCTCGGCTGGATTTGGCTCGCGGCGGGGATCGCCCTGGCCCACCGGCACCTGTCGGATACACCGAGGTGGGACCTCCCGACCCTGGCGACCGTCCTGTCCCTGCTCGCGATCGTCCTCGCCTGCCGCGCCTGCCGCGCCTGCCGCGGGCCCCTGGCCTGGCTGCGCACGGCGCTGGGCGATCCGTACGCGGCCGTCCTGCGCACGGGGAGCCAGATCCTCACGCTGGCGTGCATCGCCGAGCTTCTCGTGGGACATCCCCCCGCGCGGATCTGGGCGACCGTAGGGACCGCCGCGCTTCTGCACGCTGCGTACGCCCTCGGCGATCGCCGCTCCTCCCTCCACGGCCTGCACCTGTTCCTGCTCGGTTGGGTGTCGCTCCTGCACGGATGCGTCCCGGGGAGCGGGCCCCTGATCGGGCGCCTCACCCTTGCGAACCTGATGGAACCCACCGTCTGGCTCCTCCTGGGCGTCCAGGGTGCGGCCCTTGCCGCGGAGGTCGCGCCCCGTGCCGCGGTACGCCTGCGCTCCCTCCTGGTCCCCGCCCGCGCCTCCGCGGTGGCGATCTTGATCGGACTCGCCGCCGCTGCGGGAGCGGACGCCCTTCTCGGAAGGGAAATCGCCCCGCTGTACAGGCACTTGCTCGCCATCGTCGTCCTGCTCGTGGCGCGTCGCGAGCGGCTGGGGCCCGCTGCGCTCGCCGCGCTCGGGCTCGGCTATCTGCTCGTTCACGAGGCGCACCTCGATGCTCTCGCGGGTCTGGATTTTCGCCTGCAACTGCTGACGGAGCCGTGGCGCCTCGGAGCTCTGGGCGCCGTGGCGGGTGGGACGGCGGCGCTCTTCGCGAGACTCGGAGGAAACCGCATCCTGTCCGCTCCGGCGGGGGAAACGCTCCCGGGCCTGGGCGCGGAATCCTGGCGCATGCGTCCCTGGATGCTGGCGCCTGCGATCGTCCTGGCGCTCCTGGCATCCGGCCGCCACGCGATCGAATGGAACTTCCGGAACGACCCTGGCCAACTCGGCGCGACGTACCTCTCCGCCCTGGCCCTGGCCGCCGCGGCCTGCGGGGGGGGCGGGGTGCGCGCCCTGGCTCTCTCCGGGGCGCTCGTCGTCCTGGGGAACATCCACGCCGTGCGCGTCCTGGCGGGGCCGATGTTGCGCGGGCGGGGGCTGTCCGAGACGCACCTCGTCTGCCTGGGGCTCTGGACCGGTCTGGCGCTCGCGTGGGCGCTGCGGCGGGCCCTCCGCTCGCGCGCCGATGTCGTCAACGCGCTCGAACGCACCGCGCTGGCCCTGGCCGGGACCCTGCTCGCCCTGCTGGCGGCCAACTACCTCGTCCGGCCCGATCTGCAGACGATCACCCCGCTCCGGTTCGCGGTCTCCGGCGCGCTGGCCCTCGCATCGGCCCTTCCGTTCCGCCGCGCGTCGCGCAGTGACGCGCCGCACGCGCCCCTGTGCGAGGGGGTCCACCTGTTCGGGATCGCGATGGCGATCTGGTGCGCCGCGCTCCTGGTGGAGCCCCTGCGCTCCCCCGCGCGCGCCCTATGGGCGCTCTCCGTGCCTGCCTTCTATTTCGCGATCCGCGCCGAAATCGGCTCATGCACCGGCCACCTCAGCGCCCGTGCCTATCGCGACGGCGCCGCGGTGGTGGGGTTCCTCCTGCTGGGGCTGTACGCCTCCCGTGGCGCGCTGCGCATGGCGTTCTTCCCGCACGAGCCGATCCGGACGGACCATTACCACGACAACGCCCCGGCGGTGCTGCTGCTGGGGCTGCTCCTGCTGCGCCTGCGGGGGCTCGGCGGGACCGGGTGGCTCTCCTTCTACGGCGGGATGGCGCTCGTGGCCGGGACCTACTTCACCGTCACGGCGCTCCCGGGATGGAGTCCCTTCGAGGATCCGACCCCCGGGGCGTGGATCGCGGTGGCGCTCGCGCTCGGATGGAGCGCCGCCTGGACGCGCGCCTCGCCGATCCGCAAGGGCCTGTCGGCTCTCACCCAGACAACGGAACAGGAGTGGGACCGCTTGCGCCAGGCGTGGGAACTTTTCGCCTCGGTCGGTGCCCACGCCGCCTGCGCATGGGCCTGTTCCCAGGCAGCCGACACGCGCCAGATCGCGCCGCTCCTGGCGGGCGCGGCGGCGACGCTGCTGCCGGGCGCGCTGCGGACGAGGGCCGGCGCCGGCGGGCTCCTGGCCGTGGCCCTGATCGAAATCCTCGCGGCGCTCCACGCGGACTTCGCCGTTCCGAGCTACCTGGGCCGGGCGGACATCGTCTGGGCGATTCTAGGCCTGTTCGCCTCCGTGGTCGCCGCCGCTCATGCGTGCGCGGCGGTGCGCGGCCCTGGGGCGACGGACGACAAGACACCTGCGGGGGAACGCCTGCGCTGGGCGGTGGGGCTTCTCTCCCTCCTCTCCTTCGCCCATGTCCTCTACCACCACCCCGGATCGAGCACGGGCCTGTCGGCCTTCTGCTCCCTCGCCATGCTCCTCGCCGCCTCGCCCAGCGTCGGCGCCCAGGCGAACGCGCTCGGGCTTCCGGCCGTGCCGGTCCTGGCCGCCCCGGTCTGGATCGCCTACTTCAGCCAGGCGGGCTCGCCGGAAGGCCCGCTTCGCTCAGGACCCCTCCCCTGGGGAAGGGGCCCCTGGCACGGCCTCGAGACCTGGCCGCTTCTGATCCTGGCGGCCTCGATCCTGGCGACCGGGGCTCTCGCCGCGCGCGCGCGCTTGGCAGGATGGATCCTTCCCGGCATCACCCGGCGCGCACAGGTCCTGCTCGACGACACCCTCGATGCGATGCGGGTGCGCGGGGAATCGGTCCACCACGCGACCCTCTGGGTCGCCACGGCCCTTGCCGCCGCGGTCCAGGTCCACCACTACGGGGCCGCCTTCGAGCACCGCGCCCTGACGCTCCTCGCCCTGCTCTGGTGCGCCCTGGGTCTGGCATGGATGCGGCAGGGGAAGTTGCGGGACACCTGGCTCCCGTACACGCTGGCGCAGGGATGCCTGTTCGCACTCCTGGCCGCGCTGCGCCGCCAATTGATGCTGACCACCTCCTTCTGGACGCACGAGTACGACGTTTGGGCGTCCCTGGCGGCGTCCCTCCTCCTGGCCGGCCTCAAGCCGCAGATCGACCGGCAGGGCGTCGCGGCGCGCCGCCCCGCCGGTCTGGCGCTCCTCGTGCTCCCGGCCGTGGCCCTGGCCTGGACGTACCTGCACGGCCTGGGGACCGACCTCGCGCTCGTGGTCCTGGGACTCCACTCCATGACCTTCTCGTTCCTGGGCCGCTCCGACCGTCACTCCCCCTACAACATCGTGGCGCTGGCGGGCTTCACGGGGTTCGTGACGCTCGCGTTCTGGAGCAAGCTGGAGCTGCGCGTCGTGCAGGCGTACGTCATCCCCGTAGGCGTCGCGATCCTTCTCCTGCTGCGGGCGTTCGGGGACCGGATGGAGCCGGGAGCGCGCAACCGGATCCGCCTAGCGACCTTGCTCGCGATGCTCGGCAGCAGCGGCTACTACGCCCTGTTCGACGTTCGCCACCCCCTGCCGTTCCATCTGACGTTCCTGGCCCTGGGGCTCCTGGCGATCGGGATGGGGGGACTCCTGCACGTGCGCCTGTACGCAGTGCTCGGGACGAGCGGAGTGCTCCTCGACCTCGCCTCGCTCGTCTGGCGCGCCCTGGCGGGGCTCGACGCGCCCGCACGGATGACGGCGCTCGGATTCCTGATCCTCGCCACCGGGGCGGTCCTCGTCGGCGGCGCCGTCTACTACAAATCGCACCGCGAGGAGATCCTGCGGAGGCTGGGCATGATCCGCGCGCGGTTCTCCGCGTGGGAGTAGGGGGGCGGTATGCTGTCCGCGTGACGCCCCCCCCCTCCCTCCAGGAAACCTACTTCGCCGACGGCACCTGCTTCGGCTGCGGCCCGGCGAACGCGAAGGGGTTGCGCATACGCTCCCTCCCCGTCGGCGACACGCCCGACGGCGAGGTCGTCGCCGATTGGACTCCGAGCAAGCACCACGAGGCGTTCGAGGGGATGCTCAACGGCGGGATCGCGGGCGCCCTCCTCGACTGCCACAGCAACTGGACCGCCGCGTGGCACCTGATGAAGCGCGACCGGCTCCCCCGCCCCCCCTGTACGGTCACGTCCGACTTCCACGTCCGCCTGACCGCGCCGACGCCCCTGGGCGGCCCCCTGCGGATCTCCGCGCGCGCCGTCTCCTCCGAACGCCCCCGCGTCACCGTGGAGGCGACGATCAGCGCGAGCGGCAAGGTCACCGCCACCTGCACCGGGACGTTCGTCGCAGTCAAACCCGGGCACCCGGCGTACGGCCGGTGGTAGTTATCTCTTCCTTCGATAGCGGCTGGTCAGGAACGTGTGCCACTCGCCGTCCACCTCGATCATCAAGGTGAGCGTCTTCTGGTCCTCCCCGACAACCTCGATGATGTCCCTGCACTTCGCCCGCCCGCCTGGCACGTCGGGGTTGGGGACCTCCGTTTCGAGCGTCAGGATTCTTCCCGCGGCGTCGAGCGCCCCTTCGTAGACCACAAGATTGTTGGCCATGGAGCAGATCCACGTTCCCACATACTTCCCTCGCTCCGGGTCATACCCCAGCGTCAGGATGCCGGTGGATGGCCCGCCCGGGGATGACCCGTGCATCTCGAACATCGCCCAGCTTCCGATCCTGCGGCCGCTCTCGGTCCCCGTGAGTCTCTGCGGAGACTGGGACGGGGCCGTGACGACATCCATTTCGAACTCCCATTCCCCCACGAGCTGTTCGAGCCACGCATGCTCTCCCTGTGCTCCGGGCGCCTGGGGGGCTTCCGGGTCCGACCTAGCCGCGAAAACCGCAAGGAGCATCGCAAGACACCCTGCCACCATGAACTTCCTCATCCCTTCCTCCCTTTCCGCATTGCCTCACGCGCGGCAGGCTTCGCGAAGATCAATCCGTCCAACTCTACACGCAGCTTCTCTAGAACCTCATCGTACCGGAACGCCCCGACCGTCTCCTTGCCGCGCTTGAGGTTCACGTGGGTCGGGCCGCACCAGAGACCCAGGTCGGCGTCGTCGGTCTCGCCGGGGCCGTTCACGCGGCACCCCATGACGGCGATCGTTAGGGCGTGCTCGCGCGCGTAGACGCTCATGCGCTGGACCTCCTGCGCGAGCTCCACGAACTTCTCGTTCTCGACGCGCGAGCAGGAGGGGCACGAGATGATGTTGAGGTGCTTGTTCTCGAACTTCGGGACCGACCGGAACCTGCCTGAGACGATGTCGTCGAGGATCCGCTGGCCCTCGTGCACCTCTTCCGGTTTGCGGTCGTTCGGAAGCGTGAGCGACACCCGGATCGTGTCGCCGATCCCGCGCGTCAGGAGCTGCTCGAAGGCGATCCGGGTCTTGACCACGCCGTCGGGAGGGAGCCCCGCCTCGGTCACGCCCAGATGGAGCGGGACGTCGGGACGGCGCTCGGCGAACCGCACGTTCGCCTCGACCACCTTCGCGGGGTCGGAGTCCTTGATCGAGACGACGAACCGCTGGAACCCGGCCTCCTCGACCATCCCGACGTGCTCGAGCGCGGACTGCACGGTCGCCCCCACCGAGTCGCCGGGGAAGCGCTCCGCCGCCGCCGGGTCGACCGAGCCGCAGTTGACGCCGATCCGCAGGGCGCAGCCGTGCTTGCGCGCCTGGTCGACGATGAAGCGGACCTTCTCGCGGACCGGCTTCTCCTTCTCGTGGTGGTACAGGTGCCCGGGGTTGTACCGGATCTTGTCGACGTGCGGAGCGACGTCCTCCGCGAGCCGGTAGTTCTCCTGGAGGTCGACGACGAGGTTCACATCCCCGCGCGTGCGGCGCCGGATCCCGGCGAGCCCCTCCACGTCGGCTCGCGAGTCGACCGCCACGCGCACGAGCCCCGCGCCGGCGGAGGCCAGGGCGCGCGCCTGCGCGCAGGTCGCCGCAACGTCCTGCGTCTTCGTGGCGCACATGCTCTGGACGACGACGGGGTGCCCCCCCCCGATCGTCACGGAGCCCGCTTTCACCTCCCGCGTGGGATTGCGCCCCATCGCGGGCAGTATACTGCCGCCTCCGCGCGCGTGACTTTCCGCCCGGAAGAGGAGGACCGATGAAGAAAATCGCATTCGTGCTGCTGGCAACCGCGTCCCTGGCGTTCCCCTCCCTCCTCTCCGCGCTTGAGATCGGCGCCGAGGCGCGGCTGTGGGAACAGTCCCTGACGGCGGACATTGAGGTGGACAAGGCGACGATCGAGGGGACCGAGATCGACCTCGAGGACACGCTCGACATCGACGACAAGGAGACGGTCCCGGAGTACCGCGCCTGGATCGAGATCGGGAACTCCCGCCTGACCGGCTCGTACTCGAAGTTCGCCAACGACGGGACCAAGACGCTCACCCAGTCGATCGTCTTCGACGGCACGACCTACGCCGCGAGCACCACGGTCACCTCCGACATGGACATCGAGCTGGCGGACCTGACGTTCGAGTCCCCCCTGCCGTTCCTCTCGCTGGGGACCACGGCCTCGATCAACTGGCTCGCCGGCGTGAAGTACCTCGGCTTCGAGGGATCGATCACGGCGTCCGGCGTCGAGACCGCCAACAAGGTCGGGGTCCCGATCCCGCAGATCGGGGCGGGCGTGCGCGCCGACCTCCTGATGATCGACGTCTTCGCGACCGCCAAGGGGATCGGCTACGACACCGGGGACGTCCGCGGGAAGATCATCGACGCCGAGGCGGGCGCCGGGTTCGAGCTGGGGGTCTTCCGGGTCAGCGCGGGGTACCGGATCTTCGACATCGACGTCGATAGCGACGACGCGGCGCTCGAGTTCCAGTACGGCGGGCCGTTTGTCGGGGCGGGATTCTCTTTGTAGAACTGGCGCCGCCTCGGCATCCTGCCTCGGCGGCGCCGTCTCGCTCGTCGCGGCGGAGCCGCTCCTCACGAAGCCTCGCTCCGCGCCACCCCGCGATAAGCGCGTGGGGACCCTGGCGCTCCGCTCGGCGACCGCGGCCATCCCTGGCCGCGGAGTCGTGATGGCGGGAACTCCGCTCATCCCGAAAAGACTGGGTCCCTCTCACTCCTTCAATAACAGGAAATACAACCGCCCCACCTGCTGCGCCTGGCCGGCGATCGCCTCGGCGTGGTCTCCGATCCCCGTATAGATGTCGGCCCGCCCCGCGGAGCGGATCGCCCCGCCGGTGTCCTGGTTCAGCATGAACTGCCGGAATGGGCGCAGCGTCTCGCCGGTCGCGTCGGTCGGAACCTGCGTGTCCGCGAAGCAGGCCGCCCCGCGCGGGAAGAGGTTGCGGTCGAGCGCCAGCGTCACGTAGCCGGAGACCCGCTCGTTGATCGACCCGAACGGCCCCCCCTGGCTCTCGGTGAAGAAGACGTACGACTCGTTGAGGAACAGGTACGAGAGGTCCTCCGGGTGGGCGCGGAAGTGCGCGCGCATCCCCTGCAGCGACCTCTGCTTCTTCGTGATCTTCCCGGAGCGCAGGAGCGCCTCCGCGACGGAGGCGTAGGAGCGGTCGGTCTTCCCGTGGTAGCCGACCCGGAGCTCCCCCCCCTCGGAGAGGCGCAGGATCGCGGATCCCTGGACGTGGACGATGTACGCCTCGAACGGATCGCGCAGCCACGCGATCTCGAGGTCCTTCCCCTCCAGGAGATGTCCCTCCTCGATCTGGCGGCGGGTCGGGTACGGACCGACGGTCCCGTCGGCGAGCCGCCGCCCCATCGGGCTTCCCCCTTCCCCGAGCGCGAGATCCGGCGGCCGCCGGTAGAGCGGATAGCGGTACGGCCCCGCGCGCGTGCGGCTGGCGTCGAACACCGGGCTGTAGTAGCCGGTGTACAGGACCTCCCCCGACCCATCCCACCCGACGGAGCGGTACACATCGAACCGGTCAAGGATCGCCTGCTGGAGCGCGGCCTGGTCCTCCGCCGACCCCAGCAGCTCGCGGAGCGCCTCCAGGGTCCGGATCGCCCTCTCGTGCGTGAACGCCTGCACCGGGTACGACGCCTTCGCGGACGGCTTGCGCAGGTAGTTGAGCGACCGGCCGATCGCCTCGACAATCTCGCCGCGGCGCGCGGCATCGGGAAGGTCGAAATCGGGGATCTCCCCGAACGGGACGAGTTCGAGCGCCGGCGTCCCGGGCGGAAGCTCCCGGTCGTAGTCCGGTTCCATTTCGGGCGCGCCACCGCGGCAGCACCCGGCGAGAATCGCGGCAAGAAGGGGGAACAGGAGGGACGGCATCATCCTGCGCGATGCGCGATGCGTCCTGCGAAGGCGTCCGGACCGGTTCATCGGGGTGCGACAGCGTACCGTAGAATCCCCCGCATGTTCGAGCGTCGGCCGGCAGGAGGGATCGGACGGGACCTCGTCGTCTGTGCGGGGTGTCAGGGGCGTTTTTTCTTCTACTACCAGGTGGGAGATACGGAGCCGGTTCGCCGGCCTTGTCCGAAATGCTCGGAGCCGGTCACGGTGCCGGGGTTCCGCTCGTGGGAGAAGGACGGCCCCCCGCCCGGCGCGAAGGAACCGGATGGAGAGGACGACGACGCGGAGGACGACTCGCAAGCGAATTGGGAGTGACGCGCCCCCTCTAAAATAAGTGTTCAAGAGGGGGCGCGTTATCCTGAGCGCGGCATCTCGATCAGACCTTCATCGCCGCGCGAAGGATCCATGTTCATCATGCAGCGAAGGATCCATGTTCATCATCCGAAACCGTCGCGCGTACACACGGATCGCTCGCTACATCTCATCCCCGAACACCCGCACGAGCTGTCCCGAAAAACACGGGTTCCTCGCTTCGCTCGGAACGACAAGCGGGCTACTCGAACGTCACGTCGATCCTCACGTCCGGATGAAGCGACCGGTGGACCGGGCACGCCTCGCCCGCCTTGCGCAGGATCTCGCGGTCGGCGCCGGAGAGCGCCGCGGGGAGCGCGATCACGACCCCCAGGCGCGCGATCCGGCGCGGCCCCTCGGAGGTCATCTCCTTGACGACGGTCGCGGACGCCCCCTCCATTGCGATCGAGCGGCGCTTCGCCACGATCCCCATCGTCGTCAGGATGCACGAGCCGAGCGCCGCGCCCACCAGGTCGGTCGGCGAGAACGCCTCCCCCCGCCCGTGGTTGTCGATGGGCGCGTCCGTGGCGATCCGCGCGCCGGAGGGGCCGTGCGTCAGGGTGCAGCGCAGGCCCCCTTCGTAAACGACCTTCGACTCCACCACGCTACGACTCCACCTTCCGGGCCTCACGCCGCGCCTTGAACCGCATCGACTCGTTGAGCTCGCGCTTGCGCAGGCGGCACTCGGCCGGGGTGACCTCGACCCACTCGTCCTCCTCGACGTACTCGAGCATCGCGTCGAGCGCCATCGTGCGCGGGGGGCGCAGGACGATCGTGTTCTCCGCGGTGGAGGTTCGGATGTTCGTCATCTTTTTCTTACGGCAGGCGTTGACGTCGATGTCGTCCTCCTCGCCCCGCTCGCCGACGATCTGCCCGGCGTACACCTCGTCGCCGGGCTTCACGAAGAAGACGCCGCGGTCCGCGAGCCCCTCCAGCGCGTAGCCGGTCACCCGCCCGGTCTCGGTGGTGATCATCACCCCGCCGGAGCGCCTCGGGATCGCGCCCCGCTCCGGCTCGTACCCGTGGAAGCCGTGGTGCAGGACCGCCTCGCCGCGCGTGGCGTTCATCATCCGGGTTCGCAGGCCGATGAACCCGCGCGAGGGAAGCGTGTAGTCGAGGTGCGTGCGGTCCCCCTTCGCCTCCATCTTGAGCATCTGGCCGCGCCGCGCGCCCAAGAGTTCGATCACCGCCCCCGCGTAGGAGCCCGGCACGTCGATCGTCAGGTGCTCGATCGGCTCGCAGGTCTCCCCGTCGACCCTCCGATAGATGACGTTCGGCTTGCCGACGATCATCTCGTACCCCTCGCGGCGCATCGTCTCGATGAGCACCTCCAGGTGCAGGATGCCGCGGCCCGAGACGCGCCACGTGTCGGCGGAATCGGTCGTCTCGACCCGCAGGGCGACGTTCGACTCCAGCTCCTTCCAGAGCCGCTCGCGCAGGTGCCGCGAGGTGAGGTACTTCCCGGTCCGGCCGGAGAACGGCCCCGTGTTCGTCGCGAACATCATGGTCAGCGTCGGCTCGTCGACGGGGACCGGGGGGAGCGCCTGGGGCTGCGCGACATCGCAGATCGTGTCGCCGATCCCGATCCCTTCGACCCCCGCGATCGCGATGATGTCGCCGCAGACGGCCTCCTTCACCCTGCCCCGCGTCAGCCCCTCGTAGGCATAGAGGATCTCGACGGAGGCCGGGTGCTGCGTCCCCTCCCGCGCGATCCGGACGACCTTCTGCCCCTCGCGGACCTTCCCCTCGAAGACCCGGCCGACCGCGACCCGCCCGACGTAGTCGTTGTAGTCGAGGGTGGTCACCAGGAGCTGCAGGGGGTTGTCCGGCGAGCCACGCGGGGGCGGGACGGTCTTCACGATCTCTTCGAAGAGAGGGAGGATGTCCGTGTTGGTGTCCGTCAGGTGCCTGCGCGCGAAGCCGTGCTTGCCGCTGGCGTACAGGACCGGGAAGTCGAGCGCGGTGTCCTCGGCCCCGAGCGAGATGAACAGGTCCAGCACCTCGTCGAGGACCGCCGCGATCCGCGCGTCCGGCCGGTCGATCTTGTTGATCACCACGATGGGACGCAGATGCGACTCGAAGGCGTTGCGCAGGACGTACCGCGTCTGCGGCATGGGGCCCTCGCTCGCGTCCACGAGACGAAGGCACCCGTCGGCCATGCGCAGAACCCGCTGTACCTCGCCGCCGAAGTCGGCGTGGCCGGGGGTGTCGATCAGATTGATCTTGTAATCCCGCCAGCGGATCGCGCAGTTCTTCGCGAAGATCGTGATGCCGCGCTCGCGCTCCTGCGGGTTGCTGTCGAGGATGCACTCCTGCGAGAGCGTCCCCTCGCGGAACATCCCGGACTGGCGCAGGAGGCAGTCGACGAGCGTCGTCTTGCCGTGGTCGACGTGGGCGATGATCGCGAGATTTCGAAATTCCATGTCCGTCCCGCCTTCCCGCGGGACGCAGAGTCTATCGGCTATCGGCGCTGGCGGGAGGAGGGAGCGCCCGCGTGTACCCGCCCGATGACAGGTCCGGCCCTTTCTGCTATGTTCCGCCGCGTCGTGCAGCGCGCCGTCCGGTCGTGACCTCGCAGAACTCCGCCTGGACCTCCCATAAGGAACAGATCCGGAGGCTCTCCGATCGGCTGGTCGCGGCCCAGGGGCCGATCCGGATCCTCGACGCCCTGAAGTGGGACGACGCCGCCGAGC
>JACQRN010000230.1 GCA_016206515.1 Planctomycetota bacterium
GCGCGCAGGCCAAGGCGATCGCGCTGTAGAGCCGTCCGGCGTCCGGCGCGATGCGTCCGGCGGAGGCAGACCGACCTGACATCTCGGTATCCGTTTGCGAACGCCCCCGCGTGGGATAGCGTGGTGGCGGAGGAACGCCATGGCCGCCAAACCGGACAAGGGGGAACGGCTCCACCCGAACCGCACGTCGGACGCGGTCTCGACGTTCGCGCAGGAGCTGCGGGCCCGGATCGTCGGCCAGGAGGAGGCGATCCAGGAGATCGTCCGCTCCTTCGCGGTCCTGACCTCGGGGCTGCGCGACACCGAGCGGCCGCTCCTGACGCTCCTGTTCATGGGGCCGACGGGGGTCGGCAAGACCGAGACGGTCAAGGTGATCGCCGACACCCTCTTCGGGCGGCGCAACGCCTTCACCCGTGTCAACGCGCAGGAGTTCTCGTCCCCCCACCAGGTCGCCAAGCTCCTGGGCGCCCCCCCGGGGTACGTCGGGAACGAGATCGAGCCGATGCTCTCCCAGAAGAACATCGACCGGCACCACAAGGAGGCGTTCGAGGAGAAGCGCGGGATCTTCCGCAAGGGCTCGGGCCGCGTGCAGAAGCTGTTCCCCCTCGACCCGGCGCACTACCTCTCCCTGGTCCTGTTCGACGAGATCGAGAAGGCGGACCCGACCCTCTGGAACTCGCTGCTGGGGATCCTCGACGACGGGAACCTCACGCTCGGAAACAACGAGCACACCGATTTCACCCGCTCGATCCTCATCCTGACGAGCAACGTCGGATCCGCGCAGATCGCCAAGACGCTGCGAGGCTCGATGGGGTTCCACGCGGACTCCCACGACGAGCTGAACCGGCAGGTCGCCGACGAGGCGCTCCGCGCGGCGAAGGAGGTGTTCCCGTACGAGTTCCTGAACCGGTTCGACTCGATCCTGTTCTTCCGAACCCTGGGCTCCGCCGATCTGCACCGGATCCTCGACCTCTACCTGTGGGACCTCCACGCCCGGGCGGTCCGGTCCGAAACCCCCTTCATCCTCGACTGCTCGGACCCGGTGCGCTCCTGGCTGGTCAAGCAGGGGTCCGACCCGGAGTTCGGCGCGAGACCCCTGCGCCGCGCCTTCGCGAAGAACGTGGTGCATCCCCTGTCGAACCTCCTCAGCAGCGGCCAGGTCCGCCCCGGGGACCTGGTCCGCGCGGCGCTACACGGCGGCCACGTGACGTTCGCGCGGGAGACCCGCACCGACCGGGGGATCGTCGTGCCGCGCCCGCAGAGAAAGAGAGCGGCCCGGGGCGGGGCGTAAAAGACGGTTGCGAGGTGGACCGAGGTGAACGAGGAAACACTCGTCGCGCGCTGCCGTCGCGCTGACCGGGAGGCGTGGGACCTGCTCCTGACCCGCCACGCCCCGGCGATCCTGTTCCATGTCCGGGACTATCTGCGCCGGTACGGACGCGCCTGCGCAGGCGCAACGGAGGAGGACCTCTTCGGAGAGGTGGTCGTGGAACTCCTTCGGGACAACGCCGTGGTCCTGCGCACCTGGGGACGGGGGTACCCCCTGCGGCTCGTCCTTCGTCTGGTGTCCCGCTCGGTCTGCTACCGCGAACTCGTCGAGCGCCGGGAGCGGTTGCGGCGGGACGAGGAGATCCTGCCGGAATCGATCGGCGTCGTGCGGGACCCGGGGGAACCCCTCTCCCGAGGCGAGTCGATCGAGCGCCTTGCCTCCGCGATCGACACCCTGGAACCCGCTGAACGCCTTCCCCTCCTGCTGGTCGAGGTGGACGGCGTGCCGCGCGAGGAGGCCGCGTACCGCCTGGGACTCACACCCGAGACCGTCTCCCAGAGGATCCACCGCGCCAAGGAGAAGGTGCGCGACGTCATGAGAAGGGACGCCGGGACGAATCCGCCGGAAAACCTGTCACGCCGATCCCCCTAACCCGCCTCCTGTGGGTACGGATGGCGTCCCACCCCCCCCTGGAGACCCTCGCGGCGTGGTGCGACGGCACCCTGGCGGGGCCGGCGCGGGAGGCCGCCGAAACGCACCTGGCGGGGTGTGCCGCCTGCCGCAGACTCACGGGAGGGGAGGAAAATGGCGCGGTGGAGATCCCCCCGGCGCTCCTGGCGCACGCACGGGAGGCGGTGCGCCGGATGCCGGCGCGCCGCGCCCGTCGTGGCGTATCGGCCCTTGCGGCCGGCCTCGCCGCCTGCCTGACCGTTGCGGCCGGCCTTGCCATCCTGCCGGCGGTAACCGGCGGGGAACGCGGGGTGCGCGGGACCCTCACGCTGGGGGGACGAACCCGCGCCTTCCAGGCGATGGAACCGCTCCGGTTCCCCACGGCCGGGGTCCTTTCATTCCCCGAGGGGGTTCGCGCCGAGATCGCCCCGCGGGGCGAGGCGAGGCTCCTCCCCCCACGGGATGGCGAGCGCCTCCGCCTGCGCCTGGACGCCGGTGAAGCCTCGTTGCGCGTCCATCCCGGCAAGGGAGCGGTCGTGATCGAATCCCCTTGCGGAGACGTTCGCGTGCTGGGGACCGATTTCTCGGTCCGCCTCTGGCGCGATCCGCTGGGGGATCGGGAGGAACCGGACATGCTGGAAGTCGAGGTCCGCTCCGGCAAGGTCGTCGTCGAAACGGGAGGGAATGCCGCGACGGTCCGCTCCGGGGGGCGTGCCTATGCCGTGCGCGGCGCCGCGCCACGTGGGACCGACCCCGTGCCACCCTCCCCTTTCTGGGCCGACCGGATCGCGCGAACCCTTGACCTGTCGACATCGCCCGGACAGCGGCTGATCGCCCTGGCGGAGCTGGCCCATCAAGGAGATACCGGAAGGGCGGTCGCCGCCGGCCGCGTTCTCGACCGCGCGCGGCCGGTCGCGGAGCGGGCCCGTTGGGCGCGCCTGTTCGCCGCGGCGTTCCCGGGAAACGAGGGGGAAATCCCATGGTGATTCCCGTCCGTCGGAACCGTCCTGGCGTGCGCGAGGGGGGGATCGTCCTGGTCCTCGTCTCCCTGTTCCTGGTCCTGCTGGCCTCCCTTGCATTGCTGCTCGTCGCCCAAACCAAGTTCCTGCGGCGGATCGAGTGGAGCGGCGTCACCACCGTGCGCGCCGGACTCCTGGCCCGAAGCGGGGTCGAACGTGCATGCATGGAATCGCGCCGGGGCGCAGACCCCGTCTACGGCGGGGAGGACTACAACGGCGACGGGGCATGGGACCTCTCCCCGACGAGTTACGAGCAGGTGGGCCAGTCGTACCGTCCCGCCCTGTTCGATATCGACGCCTGTCCGGTCGAGCATGCCCTGCGCCCCTCCTTCTTCTCGGTCCATGACGAGATCCTGGTCGGCGTAGACCCCGCCCCGGACGTCAACGCCATCGACGGCAAGCCCCGCGGCTTCAGCGGACGCCTGCGCGGAACCTACATCGACCGGGCCGGATCGCGCGGCGACACCTACGCCCTGAAGGTTTCCCTCCCGGACGGCCTGTACGTCAACGGCGGCGATGCCGCGGCGGCGTGGTCCACCGGGTACAACCTCGTGCTGGCCGGCATCCTCACCAACCTCGCCGAGGCGATCGACCGGTCGGACGGTGCCGACGACGGCGTCCCCGTGGACAAGACGGACGGCACGCGCCTGGTGTTCATGCGTCCGAGCCCGGGGGGGTGGACCTCCTGGGACCAGATCCGCACCGTCGCCCTGGGTGACAGCCAGGCGCGTCTGGACGCGCTGAAGCCGTACCTGCGGCTGACGTCGTCGGTCGACAGGAAGGTGATCGCCCCCACCGCGCCGGACCTGGTCGGGAGCGTCTTCACGACCTGGGCCGACTACAAGATGGCGCACACGCTGAACGGGGGCCCGATCCCGGGACCGGAGAGGGTGGGCGCCAACGTCGTCGGGCGCGCCCCGGTCTACCTCGGCTGGGCGCGCAAGCAGCGCCCCGTCCTGATCGCCCTGATGGCGAACCTGTCGGGGATCTACATCGACGAGACGACCGCCACGGGCCGTTCCTCGACTGATTCCCTCGGCGCCGTGAAGTCCGCGACCTTGACGCTGGACAGCGCGGCGGGGGCGAGTTGGGCCCCTGGCGCCCCGACGGATCCCTGCCGGACGGCGGCAGACGCCCTTTTCAACTTCGCGGGGCCGCTCGACACCTGGGCCCAGTGGGAGGCGTTCGTGAACGGGATCGATTTTCCCGGCCTCACGCCAGCGCAGGAGGCCCCTCTCCAAAGCCTCCTGAAGGCGAACTTCAATCCCAACGGCAACCTCAACAAGTTCAACCCGAACCCCTCCCGGTGGCGTCCGATCGACAAGAGCGACATGAGGACCTACTCCACCGAGTTCTCCCTGTTCCCCCAACAGACGGAGATCGCCAGCGCCGGCCGGATTCTCGACGGGGCGGGAGGGCTCCTCGCCCTGCGGACCGTGGAGGCCGACCTCGCCGCCCCGCGGATCCTGCGGATCGCCGCCCAGAGCGAGTTCGTCTGCGACGATCTGGGGAATTGGGACCGCACCGGCGACGAGAACGCCACGCCTTACCGTCGTCCCGGGTATTCCGTCGGCGGGGAAGCCCCCTTCATCACCCAGGGCACCGGGGACTTCTACACCTGGGGCCAGCGCATCGACATGAGCGGCACGTATTCCGGGACCTGGATGACCGGGGCGGCCCCCGGCACGCCGA
>JACQRN010000212.1 GCA_016206515.1 Planctomycetota bacterium
CACCCGGAGGACCGCCGCGTCGACGGACAGTTCGTGGAAGGCGGCGCGCCCCGTGGAGAGGGAGATCCCCTCCACGCGGCCCCAGACCGCGATCCCCCGCGAGCGCAGGGCGTCCGCGTTCCCGTCCGCGTGACGCACGAGATCCTGCCGGCGGCGCGCGAATTCGTCCTCCCCGCGCAGCAGCCCGCCGGCGTCCAGCAGGCGGTTCGCGGAACGCAGGGCTTCGTTGAACGATTCGACCAGCGACGCGATCCGGTCCACCGCCACCTCCACGTCCCGTCCCACCGTAACCCGCGCGAGCCCCTCGTGACGCAGCGTCGCGTCGATCCCCTCCCGGAGCCCCTGTACGACGTTCCCCTCGACCGTCCGGTCCTTCCCGTCGACCTGCACGAGCGCCGTGCGACCGTCCTGCACCGGATGGACCGGCTCGATCTCGACGTGCACGTTCGTCCGCACGACCCCGAGGCCGGCCAGGATCCCGTCCGGGTCGGACAGGGAGATCCCCTTTGTCCCCGCGGAGGCGACCGCCAGGATCAGGCGGTTGTCCTCGATGAATGCGCGCACCCCGTGCCGCGAGACCCCTCCGTCGAGATGGAAGTCCAGGTTGAGATCCTCGGTCAGGTCCAGGATGCCGTTGCCGTTGAAATCCTCGCCCGCGTCGAACACGCCGTTCCCGTTGAGATCCTCGTCGCGGTCGAGGCGGCCGTTCCCGTTGGTGTCCTCGCGCGGATCGAGCGTTCGGGAGAAGTTCCGGTCCTCGGCATGGTCGAGGACGCCGTTCCCGTTGGTGTCCTCCCCGCGCGTGATCCGGAGCGCCAGGTCGAACAGGGAATCGGTCGCGACGACGGGGACCTCGACGCCCCCGAGGAGGAAGTTCCCCGACTTCCCAAGCGCGTCGTCCGGATCGGCGACCGGGTCGGATGCGATCCTCTCCTCCCGCGAGAGGCGCAGGACGGAGACCCGGGACGCGCCCGTCTTCGGCTCCCCCGCGACGCTCGCCTCCAGGACGGATCCGCCTTCGACCCCGACGGTGTCGTCCCGCAGCGCCTTCGGATCCGCGAGGCGCGCGGCGGCCTTGTGCATCGCCTCCAGTGCCCCCCGCAGATCGCCCAGCAGCGAGCGCTGGACCTCCCGCACCGACCGGACGGAATCCCGCAGGGTGCGCAGGGAGCCGGGCGCGGTCCGCTCGCGGATCTCGTCCGAGGAGCGCGCGATTCGCAGCCGCGACAGGAAGGCGTCGAGGATCTCGAACTGCGGGATGCCGCGCGTCCCCTCCCCGAACGCCCGCGACGGGGCGTCCACCAACGGAGACGAGGCACCGGAGGCGGTCGCGAACTCCCGCAGGACCACGTCGCGCCCCGCCGCGTTGCGCGCGACGGTGCTCGCCTCGCCCGCGACGGCCGTCGGGCGCCCCTTTTCATCCAGCGACATCCGGATGCGCACCGACGGCCGCTCGCCGTCCCCGGCGAACGGAGCCCCGTTGCGCGCGGAGGCCCCCTCCAGCGCCGTGCCCTGGGCCGCCAGATGCTGCCGCTCGAGCGCGTACATCTTCAGCGTGCTGTCGGAGACCCCAGAGGAATGGATCGGGTCCGCGGCCGACTCCCCGACCGGGACGCGTAGCGTCAAGGCAGGACCGGAGGGCGAAGCCGAGCCCGTACGCCTTGGAAAGCGGACCCTCATGTCGGTGGAAGTATAACGCGCGATCCACATCTGTCAGACTTCAGCTAAAAATATAGATTTCCCATAACACAATGCATAACAGTATGTTACGACGATACGTTCGGATGCCGTGTGTCGGTCTGTATGGATTTCCACAATCCGGACCGCGTGGCATCTCCTTAAGTTGCGCCCGGTTCCGGTCGATCTTCGCTATACACTTGAGGGTGCGGATGCGACGACGCCACTTGGCCCTGCTTCTGCCTCTCGCCCTCGCGCTTTCCGCGGGGTGCCTACGGCCCCCGAAAGATAGGCCCCCCCAGCCCACGCAGCCGGTCCGCATGGAGGATCTTACCGAGTTCGGCCCGGCGCTCCTGCGCAATCCGGACGCCTTGCGCGTGGCGCGCCCGTCGTTCATCGTCGGGGGGATCCAGCAGCACACCTTCCGTGAGATGGGGGACGCCTTCCAGCCGGACTACCACACGCGCGGCCACCGGCTCGCGTTCGCGGCGACGTTCCACTCGGAGAGGCCGGACCTCTACATCGCGGACCTCCATAGCCGCAAGCTCGTGCGCAAGACGAACGACCCGCGCCACTCCTACGCCTTCCCCGCCTTCAACGCGCGGGGGGACCTGATCGCCTTCGCCTCCGACCGCGCCGGGAACTGGGACCTCTACATCATGTCGGCGGACCGCAACACCGCCCCGGTGCAGGTGACCTCCAGTTCGATGGACGAGATCCACCCCACATGGTTCGAGCGGTACGACCCGATGGGGAACGTCCTGGAGCGCAAGATGGCGTACTGCGCGCACAACGACCTGTCCGACGAGTGGGAGATCTGGGTGCTGGACCTCCTGACGATGACGCCGACCTTCGTCACGCGCGGGATGTACCCGGAGTGGGAGCCGTCGGGACAGTCCACCGACCCGGTCGGCGGCCGCGGGAGGCGCCTGGCGTTCCAGCGCGCGCGCGAGCGCGGCGACCCGTGGTTCTCGATCTGGACCATCGACACGGAGACGTACGAGGAAGTCGAGATCGTCTCCGGCGGGACCTGGGCGGCGATCACCCCGACCTGGTCCCCGGACGGCCGCTACATCGCCTACGCCACGGTCCACCAGTCCCCCGCCGCGAAGGACGAGGACCGGATCTGGAAGGCGGACGACATCTGGATCGTCGACACGGAGGGGAACCTCACCGTCCAGCTCACCTCCGACGACGACCCGGACTCCGACCCGGTCTGGGCGGACGACTGGTGGATCTATTTCCTGAAGGAACGCAACGGCACGAAGAACGCCTACAGCATCTACCCCGAGATCCTCCGGCATATCGAGCCGGAGAAGTAGCCTCCCTCACGCCCGGAACGCCGCGATCTCCAGGTCGCCGATCTGGCGGTAATGCTTGCGGTTCGACGTGCAAAGGGGGACGCGGTTCTCGACGGCGGTGGCGGCGATCATGGCGTCGGCAACGGACATCCGCGAGGCGAGGACGTGCTCCTCCATGTACACGGAGCCGCGATGGCCGATATTCTCGGTGAGCGGACAGACCTGGATGCCGCAGTCGGACAGGAACGAGCGGATCGTGCGGAGTTCCTTCCGGTCGCGCGCCCCTTGCAGCAGTTCCATGTAGCTGACGATCGACGTCAGGCAGCGGGGCGCCTCCTCGATCGCGCGGGCGGCGTGCTCGTTCCCCCGCAAGACCCAGATCAGGACGTCGGTGTCAAAGAGCACGGCGGCGATCCCGGAGCGACCGCACGAAGCGGCCGACATCCCGGAGCTCCTCGCGGTCCTTCCAGAGGCCGAAGGCGGGATTCTCGCGGACGGGACGCGCCTGTCGCCCCGCGGAATGCAAGGACAGGATCATCCCCTTCGCCTTGCCGCGGTACAGGAGCGTCACCGGCTCGTTCCGTTCGAGCGCCCGCAGGACGTCCGGCATCCGGCGGCTCAGGTCCAGGATCGATGCCTTCATATGTACAC
>JACQRN010000216.1 GCA_016206515.1 Planctomycetota bacterium
AAGGAGGCCCTGTCGCGGATCGGGAAGGGGGTCCTCGTCCTCCCCTCCTCCCCCGAGGTGCTCCGCAACGGCGATACGAACTACCCGTTCCGGCAGGAGAGCTCGTTCTACTACCTGACGGGGTTCACCGAGCCGGGGTCGGTCTGCGTCCTGACCGGGGCGCACGAGAAGGAGCGGTTCGTCCTGTTCGTCCGGCCGCGCGACCCGGAGGCCGAGATGTGGAACGGACGGCGGGCGGGAATCGAGGGGGCGCGCGAGCGGTTCGGCGCGGACGCGGCCTACCCGATCGAGAAGCTGGCGGAGATGCTTCCCGAGTACCTGAAGGGGGCGCAGGTCGTCTACTACGCGTTCGGGCAGGCGCACTTCGATCCGAAGATGCTCTCCGCGCTCCAGGGCGCGCGGAGATTCATCCGTGACGGGATCAACCCGCCGTCGACGTTCACGGACCCGATGACGCTCCTCGGGGAGATGCGCCTGCGCAAGGGGCCTGCGGAGATCGCCCGGATGCGCAAGGCGGCCGAGATCACCGCGGCCGGGCACGCCGCGGCAGTGGCGGTCTCCTCTCCGGGGAAGCACGAGTACGAGCTGGAGGCCGCCCTGGAGCACGAGTTCAGGCGCCGGGGGGCGCAGGGACCGGCGTACCCGTCCATCGTCGGGTCCGGCGACAACGCGACGATCCTGCATTACACGGAGAACCACCGGGAGATGGAGGCGGGCGACCTGGTGCTCATCGACGCCGCCGCCGAGTACGGCTACTACGCCTGCGACGTGACGCGCACGTTCCCGGTGGACGGGAAGATGCGCCCGGCCCAGAAGGCGCTCTACGACGTCGTGCTGAAGGCGCAGGTGGAGTGCATCCGGATGACGCGCCCGGGCGTCCGGTTCGAGGAAGTCCACACGCGCAGCGTCGAACTCCTCACGGAGGGGATGATCGGAATCGGCCTGCTGAAGGGGAAGCGGGACGAGATGATCGAGTCGAAGGCGTTCCGGCGCTACTTCATGCACAAGACGGGGCACTGGCTGGGGCTCGACGTGCACGACATCGGCGCGTATCGCGTGGACGGCGCCTCGCGCCCCCTGGAGCCGGGGATGGTGTTCACGATCGAGCCGGGGCTCTACGTCGGGGCGAGCGACGAGACTGCGCCGAAGGAGTTCCGCGGGCTCGGCATCCGGATCGAGGACGACATCCTGGTCACGCCCGACGGATGCGATGTCCTGACGAAGGCGATCCCGAAATAGACGACCGGATGTCATCCCGAGGGGCGCGCGGTTGCCGCGCCCCGAGGGATCTATGGGTGTCGCACCAGTTTCCGTACGATGGCGCCCGTGGAGGCGATCCGGTACACGCTCGTCACGGGAGGCGCCAGGCGGATCGGAGGGGCGATCGTCCGCCGGCTGGCGGAGGCGGGCCACGATGTCGCCATCCACGCCCACCGCTCCCGCGAGGCGGCGGAGGCGCTTTCCGGCGAGGTGCGCGCCGCGGGGCGTTCCGCTCTCGTCCTGTTCGCGGACCTGTCCGACCCGGCGGAGGCGGACCGCCTGGCCGACGAGTTGCTGCGCGTAGCCCCCCCCCGGGGGCTGGTCAACAACGCCGCCGTTTGGTCGCGCACCCCCCTTGGGAGCGTGGACCCCTCCGCATGGCGCGCCACGATGGCGGTCAATCTGGAAGCCCCCTTCCGGCTGGCGCAGAAGATCGGCCCCGCGATGAAGGCGGCCGGGGGCGGCGCGATCGTGTCGCTCACCGACTGGGCCGCCGAGCATCCGTATGCCGGCTTCGCGCCGTACGTCGTCTCCAAGGCGGGTCTTTCCGCGCTTACGCGCGCCCTGGCGCGCGATCTCGCCCCCGAGGTTCGCGTGAACGCGCTGGCCCTCGGGCCGACCCTTCCGTCCGAGAACCGCGGCACGTCGCCCGCCGAGGCGGCGATCGAGCGCGTCCCGCTCGGCCGGATCGGCGAGAGCGCGGACGTCGCGGAGGCGGTCCGCTTCCTCCTGGACGACGCGTCGTACATGACGGGCGAGATCGTCCCGATGGACGGGGGGCGCCACCTCGTTCCCGCCGGGGTATCGTGTGGCTCCTGACGGGCCGTTCAGCGTCTCGAAGCGGTTCTCCTTCTGCTACGGCCACCGCCTGATGGACTACGAGGGGAACTGCCGCCACCCCCACGGCCACAACGCCCGCGTCGAGGTGAAACTCTCCGCGCCGAAGCTCGACCGGCGCGGGATGGTGGTGGACTTCAACGACCTGCGCTCGTCCCTGCGCGGATGGATCGACCAGACGCTCGACCACCGGATGATCCTGCGGCGGGGGGATCCCCTCATCGAGCCCCTGCGCGCGCTCGGGGAGCCGTTCTTTGTCATGGAAGAGAATCCGACGGCGGAAAACCTCGCGCGGCTGCTGTTCGAGCGCGCGCGGGAGGTCGGGCTCCCCGTCGTCCGCGTCCGCCTCTGGGAGACGGACGACAACTTCGCGGATTACGCTGGCGGTTGAACGGGCTCGGCCCGAACGGGCGCAGCCCGAACGGGCGCGGCGCGCGCTACGCGCGCGCAGGATGTCGTCACGAGGACCCCGGTGATCGTCAGCGACATCGACACGGCGAGTGCCGCTCCCGCCTTCTCGTATCCCAGGCCGACCGACAGGAGGGAGACGATCATCGGCTGCAGACAGATGAACACAGCGACCAGGGACGCCGGGGCGCGAGCCAGGACCCAAAGGTTCAGCAGGTACGCCCCCACGGTCCCCCCCACCACGGCGTAGCCGCACCAGGCCCAGGTCGACCCGCCCAGGCCGGTCCAGTCCTGCCGCGCGGCTGCGGGTGCCGCCGCCAGGGAGATCCAGGCCAGCCCCAGGATGGACAGCAGGGACGTCGAGCGGATCGCGTCGCGCCCCGGGATATGGTCGCGCGCGAGCACCAGGAACCCGGCGTACGACAGGGCGTTGGTCAGGACCAGGAGGTCCCCCCCCAGCGTGGCGCCGTCCCCCGCCGAGGGGCCCGACAACAGGAGCGCGGCAACCCCGCCGGCCGAGAGGAGCACGCCGATCCAGCCCCCCCACGACGCCTTCTCTCGCCCGAACAGGCACGCGAGGATGTACGTGTGGATCGGGATCGCGAGGTTCGCGATCCCGGCGTGAGAGGGGGTCGTGTGCGCCAGCCCCCAGATGAAGAAGAACTGGTTGCACGAGACGCCGAGAAGCGCCAGGACGGCCCAGCGGACCGATTCGGACCGCCGCAGCCCGAGCGGGCCGCGCCCCATGGCCAGGAGGGCCAGGATCAGGCTTGCCGCCGCGCTACGCATCCATGCCCACGCCCACGGGTCCACCGCCGTCGCGATCTCGCGCGTCGCAAGGTACGAGACGGCGAAGAGGGTCTGGACCGCCAGGAGCGCGAGGACGATCAAACTACGACAACCAATCGCCGCCGGTCCCGGCAACCCGCTTGTGGATCGGGCCATCCTCCACTTTCCATCGCGTGGCGGCGACGGTGAAGGCGGCCAGGAGCGCATAGAACACCCCCGCCCCGACGAGCACGGACAGGGCGGGCCATCGACCGCTTTCCAGGGCGCGGTCGATCCAACCGAGCAGGACGAGGAGGAACAGCCAGCAGTAGTTCCTGCGGAAGCGGAGCGCGACGGCGCCCAAGAGCGTCGTCTTGAACGACGGCAGGAGCAGATCCTCCGCGAGCCGCTTGCGCCAGTCCCCCTGCAGCCACGCCCCCTCGGGGAGGAACATCGGCGCGATGATGTGCGCCTCCATCATGCGCGTGCGCGCGCGCCAGACGTCGAAGTAGCGGTACCGCCGCGCCTCGATCCAGAGGAAGAGCGCCAGGGTCAGGTTCGTCAACAGGAACAGGGCGTGCGGCGGCTTCGCGCTGCTGAAGCAGATGCTCATCATCCCCATCGTGGTGATGATCGCCCAGTTGGTCGTCGCGTCGAGGCGCTGGCGCCACATGTTGGAGCGCTGGATCTCGCCCCGGTAGTAGTGGGCGAGCATCGTGAGATGCTCGTTCCGGAGCGGGTGGAGCGGGTCCCGCGGCGCCTCGGGCGCGTCGGCCACGCCCCGAGTATAGTCGGTCATGGACCTGCGGTCTCGCCAGAGGCAGATCGACTCGGCTTCCGTGCAGGTGATCGTCATCGGTCTCCTCTATGCGACACTCGCGCTCCTTCCCGGCGCGCCGGGCGCGGAGGCGTACGAG
>JACQRN010000214.1 GCA_016206515.1 Planctomycetota bacterium
ATCCAGAGCACCGTCATCACGAAGTCGACCTGGACGATCCCCGTCGTCTTCAGGGAAACGTCGGCGAACGACAGGAGGATCGCGACCCCCGTGATGATCGCGAGCTTCATCACCGCGCTGATCGGCCGGAAGTCGTCCAGGAGCCCCAGCAGGAGGATGATGAACCCTCCCGACAGGATCGCCGCGAACGGTTTCCAGGGGGTGTTGTGCATCAGCCACGCGACGTCCCGCAGGTTCGCGGGGAGATCCCCCTTCGGCGCGACCAGGCGCAGGGTCGTCAGCAGGGAGATGGCGACGGCGAGGAAGATGACCGCGCCCCCGAGGTTCGGGATCGGGGAGGTGTGCGACTTGTACGAGTGCGGCTGGTCCAGAAGGCGCCACCGCCGAGCCGCGGCGATCGCCAGCGGGAACAGGACCAGCGAGCCGAGCCACGCAATCAGCAGGACCACGAAGTGCGGCGTCGTGGCGAACCGGTAGAGCATCTCGATCATGCGCGTGCCCCCACGCCAGCGCCCGGCCAGAGCGCCCGGGCCCCCGCGGTTCCCGCGCAGAAGGCGAAGTCGATCCAGGAGAGGTTCGGGACGAACTCCCCGGGCTGCGCCTGCGGGTAGACCGGGTGCTGGAAGTCCTGGAACTCGAGCCGGATCCCCGCCCGCTCGATCCGGTCCGTGTCGAGGTAGTCGCGACCGTGCACGCCGGAAAGATACCGGTCGGCGCCGGTTGCGCGGCACATCGCGATGATCAGATCCGTGCCGTGCTCCGCGATCCCCAGGGCGGAGGTCCTCTCGAGGCGCACCTCGCGCCCCAGGACGCAAAGCCCGAAGGAGATCAGCGCCTCCGTGAAGTCGATCAGGCGCTCCCACGGCCTTTCGTAGAGCGCCGCGAGAGCGTCCATGACGGCGCGAAAGTGCGGGGCGCGGCCGTACTGCACCTCGATCGACCGCAGGTGCTTGCGCCGCCACGGCGCGTGCGGCGCGATCGCGACCTCACGGATCGGCTGCGTGTACTTCCCGCTGGTTAGGACCGGGATCGTCAGCCACTGCCATCCGTCGGGGGTCCGGATCTTGTTGCGGTGGATCCACCCGAACGGGCCGCGCTTGACGAACTGCACGTGGTCGACGACGAGGAACCGGTCGGCGGCGAAGACCTTGTCGAAGAAGCCGAGGTACGGCAGGAAATTCGGCTGGTGGGCGGTCAGGAGCACGTTCGGTGCCCGGTTCCTTGCGGCGTCACCTGGGCGGGCATACTCTAAACGCATGACAGGAAGTTCGTATAGGTGCCGTTCGGGGAAGAAATCCCAAATCCCAACTCCCAAATCCCAACAAGTCCAAACTCCAAAATCCCAAGAGGTGCGACAGGGGCCTACGGAAGTCGGCCCTTGAGTCCTTCGGATCCCCATCGCCAGAAGGTGACGTTTCTGGAGCCGCCCTCCGCGGGGGGGGCGGTCCCCGAACGGTTCGCCGGGTGCTCCTACGAGCTGTACCACTTCCCCGACCTGGCGAACCTCTTCCCGTTCACGCAGCTGCACCGCGCCGGCGTGGAGGTCGCCTATATCGATGCGATGCTCGAGGGGATGTCGCCGACATCGTTCCGCGCGTGGATCGCGCGCGACGACTCGACGCACTACGTCCTGCACTCGGTGATCCTGTCGAAGCCTCTCGATCTGGGGGTCCTCGGGAGCATCCGGGCGCTGCGCCCCGAGGCCGAGGTGATCGTCCACGGCCCGGAGCCGACGCGCGTTCCGGAAGAGTACCTCGCCGTCGACGGCGTGAAGGCGATCCGCGGCGAGGTGGAGGGGGCGCTCCCGGGGTACCTTGTCGAGGGGTGCCTCGACGGGTTCTCCTGGCGCAACGGCACGGCCCGGCACGAGCCGGTCGGGCGCGATGTCCCATTCGACGACCTGCCGATCCCGGACCGCGAGCATCCGGCGGTCGCACGGTACCTCCGGCAGCACCGCAACCCGAAGTTCAGGACCGGGCCGTACACGATCCTTCTCGCCTCGCGCGGCTGTGCCTTCCGCTGCAACTTCTGCGTTCCGATCGCGATCTCCTTCGCGCGCGAACTGGAGGCATCGCGCCTCGGGGCGGCGAAGCCGGGCGTGAAGGTCGGCTCGCCCGCGCGTGTGATCGAGGAGATGACGTACCTCCACCGCCTCGGGTTCCGTTCGACGATGTTCATGGACGACCAGTTCCTCTGGGCGAAGAAGCGGACTCTGGAGATCTGCCAGGGGGTCGCGCCTCTCAAGATGGAGTGGGGCTGCCTGTCGCGCGCCGACTTCCTTACCGACGAGGAGGTCGTCCGCGCGCTCGCCGACGCCGGGTGCCGCTCGGTCGACATCGGTGTCGAGTCGCTCGATCAGGGGGTGCTCGACGCGATCGAGAAGGACCTGAAGGTCGCGGACGTCCCGGTCGCGGTCGCGAACCTGCGCCGCTCCGGCATCGAGCCGAAGCTGAACATCATGTTCGGCACCACCCCGCGCGAGACCGAGGATACGATCCGCGGCACGGTCGAGGCGCTGCGCGGCATGGACGTCGACCGCGTGATGTTCACGATCGCCACCCCGTTCAAGGGGACGGCGTTCTACGACCGAGCCAAGGCGGACGGCACGCTCCTCGACGACACCGACTCGATCAACCCGATGGGGAAGGCCGTGATCGGCTACCCTCACCTGCCCCCTCAGCGCCTCGAGGAACTCGGCCGCTGGGCGTACCGCCGTTTCTACATGCGCCCCCGCATCGCCTGGCGGCGCCTGAAGTCGATGCGCACCCCCGGCGACCTGTTCCGCGATGCGAAGATCGCGGCGAAGGTTTTGCTGCGGGTTTGACCGGGCTCTGTGAAGCCGTGCTACAGTGGATCTTCATGTCGTCCCGCCGCGCGAAGAAGGCCGGGAATCCGAAGGGGAAGGCGGGGCGCGGGAACGACACCCTGACGCTCGACGACCTGGGGTTCCTCCGGATGGTCTGGCAGGGGCTGACCCCCCTGGAGAGGTCGAGGCGGTGCTGGAGGATGCGGCGGCTTCTGAAGGATCCGCAGGCGGTCCACGATGCGAAACTTTGGCCGCGCATTTGAGCGCAGTGGCGTCCGCTGCCTTCTCATCAGCGGGCAGGCGACGGTCCTGTACGGCGCGGCGGCGTTTTCCGAGGATGTGGATCTTTGGGTCGATCCGGCTGCGGGGAACCTCGCGCTGTTGCGGCGGGCGCTGGAGCGTCTCCGGGCGCGCGTCTACAAGCTGACGCCGCCCCTGACCCCCACGTACGCGCGGTGCGGGCACGGGTTCCACTTCCTCCTCCCGTCGGCGGAGGGGCCCGTCTACCTCGATGTGATGGGGCGTCCCCCACGCGTCGGCTCGTTCGCCGCGTGCCTCGGGCGTTCCGTCCGGATGGACGGGGCGTGGGGGGCGATGCGCGTCGTTTCGGAGGAGGATCTCGTCGAAATCAAGAAGACCCGGCGCCTGGGGGATTATGAAGTGATCTCCGCGTTGGTGAGGATCCGGCTGGAGCGCGCAGCACGGCAGGGAAGGATCCCTCCAGCGCCCTGGAGATGGGGTTTGCGAAATTCGTTTTCCGCCGAGAATCTGTCGGAGATGCTCGCAGATCCGCAGGCTCGCCGCGCCGCGATCGGGTTGAGGCGCCCCGCTCTCCGTGCGCTTCTGGCCCCGGGCGGGTCCCCCGCCGGGCGGATCGAACGGGCGGGGGCCCTTCTCGCTTCGGAGATCGCGATGCTGCAGCGCGACGACATGCGGTATTGGGGACCGGTCCTCGCCGAGCTCCGCGCGCTGCGCGCCCGCGGCGGGCTCTGGGAGGAGGGAACACCGGTCCGATGAAGTCCATGCTCGTCTCCTTCGTCGTTCCGATGCACAACGGCACCGCGACGATCAGCGCGGCGGTGGTTCCGGCGCTATCGTGTCGGCGTGGGCGACTGGGCGATCCTGTCCGGGACCTCCTGGGAGGGGTGGAAGTGGGGGAGCCGGCAGGAGATCGCCCTGCGCCTGGCGCGGCGCGGGGAGCGTGTGCTGTACGTCGAGCCGACTCTCGGGCCGGAGTACCTCCTCTCGAATCCGGACGCGCACGGCGCGCGCGATCTTCGGCAGGAGGCCCAGCGGCTGTGGATCTGCACCCCGCCGCGGATCCCACCCGGGCGATGGCTGCTGCGCTCCCTCAACCGGTGGGGCCAGGCGCGCGTCGCGGCGGGTCTGCGGCGCGTGCTCGCCGGCATCGGGTTCCGCGATCCGGTCCTCTGGGCGTCTCTTGCGTACCAGGCGGACCTCGTCGGGCGCGTGCCGCATCGCGGCGTGATTTACCACTACACCGACCCGGCCCGCGGTCGTGCGACGGGGCGGCGGGCGGCTCTCCTGGAGGGAATGCACCGCGACCTCGTCCGCGCGAGTGGGCGCGTCCTGGTCGCGAGCAGGGTTCTGGAGGAGGAGTGCGAGAGGATCGCCCCGGGGCGGGCGCGACGGTTCCCGCCGGGCGTCGATCTCGACGCCTTCGCGCGCGCCGCTCCGCGTCCGTCCGGCCTGTCGCCGCCGGTCCTCGCCGTCTGTGGCGTCCTCAACGACCGGATCGAGTGGGGTTGGCTCGACGCGCTTCTCTCCGGTGGTGTCGGTTCGCTTCTTCTTCTGGGGACGATCGAGACCCGCTCCGCGCGCGCGTGGGTCCGGGATCGCGCAGGGACGGGGCGCGTCCTGGCTCCGGGCCACATCCCGCACGGGGAGGTCGCCGGATGGCTCGCCGGGGCGCAGGCGGGGCTTATCCCGTACCGCGTCGACGGCTCCGAGGATGCGACATTCCCGATGAAACTCTGGGAGTACCTCGCCGCGGGGCTTCCCGTGGCGGCGAGTCCTCTGCCCGAGGTCGACACTCTGCGCGATGCCTGCGCGCCGTGGGTTCACACCGGCTCGGGACCGGAGGGGTTCGCGCAGGCCGTCTGCGCCGCGCTCGCCGCCCTGCGCGGTGAGCCGCCCGCGATCCTCGCGGGGCAGGATTGGGAAGCGAGGGTGGACGAATTACTGCGAATTACCGCGTCGGATGAATGGGGGCAGCGGGTCAGAACGGTTTGAGCACCCGCCCGATGATCGACTGGTACGCCTCGCACGGCGTCCAGCAGTTCGGGCATTTCTCCCGCTCGACGTCGCCCCGGGCGGCGCGGCCTTCGTCGGAGGAGAGGAGTCGCGTGATGTCGTAGTCGACGTCGCGGAGGTTCCCGAGGGGGCGGCCCCACATCAGGCAGGGGTGGACGTCGCCGCGGTGGTCGACCGAGACGGAGGAGCGCAGGGCGGTGCAGGGGACCACTTGGCGCCCGGGGCGGTCGGCGTACCGCAGGACGCCGTCGAGGTAGCGGCGCTCCACGAGCCCCTTCGGCGTCGTCAGGCGGGTCCGCGAGCGCATCACGCGCAGGACGCGGGAGAGTGCCGCGCGCTGCGACAGGGGTGAGACCGACCCCTTCTGCGCGTTGACGTACAGGAAGGCGTTGTGGCCGATCGTGATCGTCAGGAGGTGCCCCGCGTCGAGCGTCTCCTCGAGGAACGGCGCGACCTGCGTCACGTTGTGGCTCGATACCGTCGTCTCGACCGAGACGACGAAGTTCGCGTCGTGGCGCGTCGCGCGGCGGACCGCCTCGTATGTCTCCCAGGTCTTGCGGAACCCTCCCGGGATGCCGCGGACGCGGTCGTGCACCTCGGGAGGGCCGTCGACGCTGAACGACAGGAACATCAGCGGGTGCGGCCGCCCCAGGAGCGACTCGACGAGCCCCATCACCCGGTCGGGGAGGAGGCCGTTCGAGGGGGAGCCGATCAGGTGCAGGTTCGGGATCCGGCGGATCGCCTCGTGGACGATCCGGGCGAAGTCTTTCCGTAGGTGGGGTTCGCCTCCGGTCAAGGAGAGCCAGTTGACGGTATCCGGGAGCCGCCCGAAGAACCGGCCGATCTCGTCGAGGGAGAGGTCTCCCCCGTGGGGGCCGGAGGGCGGGTTCTCGTCCTTCCAGATGTCGCATGTGACGCACCGGGAGTTGCACGCCCCGTTCACCGCGAAGTTGAGCTTGTAGAGCGACCCCCGGTAGACGTTCCGGGCGACCTCCCGCAGGAGGCGGGCCCGGTGGCTCCCCGGGGGTGCGGCAGGAGAGGGTGCCGCCACCGGGAAGGCCGGGCGGGAGCCCGTCGGACGGGGGTCCGGATGCGTCTTCAGCGCTTGCACGACGGTAGTCTACAATTCCGGAGAGATTGCCCATGATCTCCGGAACGATCGCCCCCCGTGTCGCGATACCGGAATGCGCCGATCCCGCGCGCGAGGGGGGGGTGCGTATCGGGGTCATCACCCGGAGCGCGAACGGGTATGGCGGCACGGAGGTCCAGCTCCTTCAGATGGTGGAGCGGTGGCGTGCCGAAGGGCACCGGGTGGTCGGGCTCGCGGGGGCATCCCGCTGGGGAGGGCCCGCGGCCCAGGGGTTCCGGACGCTCCCGGGACGCGCGTTCCTGTTCCCTTGGGCCTGCGTCGGCGAGGTGGAGAGGCACCTGCGGGATGTCGATGCGGTCTTTCTGAATGGGGCGAGCCTTTCTTCCCTTGTGTGGGGCCGGGCGCTCCGCCGCATGGGGAAACCGATCCTGACCGATGTGAGCGGCTTGCGCGGCTTCGAGACCGGGAGCTTTGGAAGGTGGCCGTGGCCGGTGCGCCCCTGGCTTCGCCAACGCGCGCGCTCGCTCGGAACCTACCGGGCGATGACGACCTATATGCGCCAGAGACTCGAAGAGGATGGGATCGATTCCGCAGACGTCATCCTGATTCCTCTGGGGGTCGACCTCGAGCGGTTCCGGCCCCTGGAGGGGGGGATGCTGGGGGAGCGCCGCGACGCGCTTGGCGTCGGCGGGCACCCCCTGGCGGTCTACGCCGGGCGCCTCTCCCCCGAGAAGGGGTTGGAGGAGGCGTTGACGGCGTGGCGGCGCGTCATCGGGGTGAAGCCACGCGCGCAGTGGTGGATCCTCGGCGAGGGACCCGCCCAGGGGCGCCTGCGCCGGGTCGTCCGTTCCCTCGGCCTGGAGGGGGCCGTCCGGTTCCACGGTCGCACCGACGACGTCGCCGGCATCCTGGGGGCGGCGGACCTGATGATCCTCCCCTCGCGCAGCGAGGGGTGCCCGAACGCGATCCTGGAGTCGTTCGCGTGTGGGGTTCCGGTCATCGCCCGGCGCATCCCGGCGTTGCGCGACCTCATCGGGCGCAACGAGCGCGGGCTCCTGGTGCCGGACCTCTCCGCGGAGGCGTTGGGAGAGGCGATCGTCGGGCTCCTCGACCGCTCCGACTTGCGTTCGAAGATGTCCCGCGCGGCGCGCGCCTACGTCGAGGCGCACCACGATATTGAGGCAGCCTCCGGGAAGGTTCTGGCGTGGCTCGTCTCCTCCACACGCGGGGAGCGGGGCGCGGCGTGATCGCCTCCGCGATGGCGCGCGTGGTGCTGATCCGCCCCCCGAGCCAGATGGGGGATCTCGTGCGGATCGTCTCGGCGCAGCACCCGGTCAACCTGCTGTACCTGTGCGCGACCCTGCGCGAGCACGGGTTCGAGCCGCACCTGATCGACTACGAGGTCGACGCGTACTCCGACGAGGACGTCTGCCGCCGCATCGACGAGATCGCCCCGTTGTGCGTCGGGGTCTCGTGCTTCACCCCGCAGATCCTCGCGGGGCACCGGATCGCGGAGGCGCTCCGGAAGGCGTTCCCATCGTTGCCTCTGTTGATCGGGGGGCCGCACGCGACCGCCCTGCCGCGGGCGACCCTCGAGGAGTTCCCCTCGTTCGACGCCGCCGTCGCCGGGGAGGGGGAGGAGACGCTTGTGGAGGTCTGCTCGCGCCTTCGGGACGGGCGCGACCTGTGCGGCGTGGCGGGGACCGCGCACCGCGCGGGGGGCCGGGTCGTCGAGGAGGCGGAGCGCCCGCGGATCGCCGCGTACGGCGACCTACCTCTCCCGGCGCGGGACCTCCTGGAGATGGCGAAATACCCCGGCGCCGCGAAGTCGGGGGCGGCCGCGGGCGTCTACCGCACCACCCAGGTCTTCACCGCGCGCGGGTGCCCGTTCCCGTGCACCTTCTGCGCGATCTCGCTGGTGACCACGCGGACGGTCCGGTTCCGCGGCGCGGACTCGGTACGGCGCGAGCTGGGCGAGTGCGTGTCGCGCTACGGGATCGAGCACGTCAATGTCCACGACGACACCTTCACGGTGAGCGCCAAGCGGGTCGCCGACGTCTCTCGCTCCCTCGGGGAGTCCGGGGTGACCTGGGACTGCGACACCCGGGTCGACACGGTGACCGAGGAGATGCTGCGCGACATGGCCGCGCACGGCTGCGTCCGGGTCGCCTTCGGGGTCGAGTCGGGCTCCGAGCGGATGCTCAAGGCGATGAAGAAAAACGTCACCCGCGCGCAGATCCGGGACGCCTTCGGTTGGGCGCGCAAGTACGGGATCACCACGAGCGCCTACTTCATCGTCGGAGGGCACCCGGACGAGACGCCCGAGGACGTGGATCAGACGCGCTCCCTGATGCACGAGATCCAGCCGGACTTCGCGAACGTCGCGATCGGGACGCCGTACCCCGGGACCGAACTGTACGCCCAGCTGGCCGAGCGGAACCTCCTCCTCGACCGGCGCTGGGAGCGGTTCATGCTGTACGACCGCCTCCCGGCATGGCGCACCGAGCGGTTCTCCCCGGAGGATCTCGTCCGCATGCAGAGGGACCTGATCCGCGAGTACTTCTACCGGCCCGCGTACGTCTGGCGTCGCCTGCGGAAGATGCGCTCGTGGCGGGAGCTCCCGTACTGGACCCGTTCCGCCTGGATCGGTCTGCGGTACGTCCTGAAGGGGCGGGAGGGGTATGTTGCGTCCCACTGATCGGGAGCGTCCGGCGTCCGGCGTCCGGCGTCCGGCGGGTAGACGGCTCCTGGAGGGGGCGGGGGCGGTCGTCCTGGCGCTGGTTCTGGTCTTCGTCTTCCATCGCGATCCTTGGAAGGCGGGCGCGGTGGCGCTCGCGTGGTTCCTGTTGGTGCCGCACCTGTGGCCGGTCTGCATGGCGCTCGCGGCGGCGGTTGCCACGGTCCTGTTGTGGGTTGTCTACTTCCTCGTGGTCCCGTTCGCGTTCCTCGGCGCGCGCGGCCCCTGGGGTCGGATGCGCCGCGGCGGGTGGATGGCCGCGAGTGGCGCCGTGAAGCCGGAGCAGTTCAAGAGGCAGTTCTAGTGTCCGCATGAAGGTTTTGGGTCTCTCCTGCTACTACCACGACTCCGCGGCGGCGCTCGTCGTCGACGGGAAGATCGTCGCGGCGGGGGCGGAGGAGCGGTTCTCCCGGCGCAAGCACGACAACGCCTTCCCCGCGGGGGCGATCGCCTCGTGCCTTCAGATCGGCGGCCTGCCCGCCGCCGACCTCGACGCGGTCGCCTACTACGAGAAGCCGATCCGGAAGTTCGACCGGATCCTCGTCAGCGCGCTGGGGGGGTTCCCGCGGACGGGCGCGGGGTTCGTCCAGGCGATCCCGAAGTCGTGGAAGCTCAACCTCCGGATCGACGGGGCGATCCGCAGGCACTTCGGGAAGGCGCTGCGCGCGCAGGTCTATTACGGCGAGCACCACCGGTCGCACGCCGCCAGCGCGTACTACCCGTCGGGGTTCGACTCCGCGGCGGTGCTGACCCTCGACGGCGTCGGGGAGTGGGCGACCGCCACGGTGGGACGCGGGGAGGGGAACCGGCTCGAACTGTTGGAGGAGATCAGGTTCCCGCACTCCCTGGGGCTGTTCTACAGCGCGCTCACCGCCTACCTCGGGTTCGAGGTGAACGAGGGGGAGTGGAAGGTGATGGGGCTCGCTC
>JACQRN010000215.1 GCA_016206515.1 Planctomycetota bacterium
ACCCTCGTCCATCCCGCGCATGTCCTCGCTACTGCCCGCCGTCAGGTCGCGTAAGGTTGACGCGTATGGACGTTTCATGTTTGGATGGGCGAAACGCTCGGACATCCTGTCCTCACGTTTCGCCGAACCCGCTCCGCTCGGCGGCAAGCCGCCTCGCCTCGCGCGGGGGCCATCCCTGGCCCCCGTCTGCCATGTCGGTCGGGTGCGCGTCTCTTCACAGGGTTTCCGCCAGAAGATCGTACCCGTCCGCGCCGGTGATCCGGGCGCGGACGAACGCCCCCTCCTTCAGCCGTTTGCGCGAGCGGAGCTTCACATGGGGGTCCACCTCCGGGGCGTCGGCGCGCGAGCGGGCGAACCAGGTGCCGCGCTCGGGGGTCTCGGCGTCGGCCAGGAGATCCTCCTCGCGACCGATCCGCGCGCGGGTCCAGTCGAAGGCGACCTGCTGCTGGACCTGCATGACCCGCTCGTACCGGGCCCGGCGCTCCTCCATCGGCACCGCGCCGGGGAGGTGCGCCCCCGGGGTCCCCGGCTCCTCGGAGTAGACAAAGCAGCCGAGCCGCTCGAACCGGAGTATTCCGAGCCGTTCGAGCAGCCGCTCGAACCGCTCCTCGGTCTCACCGGGAAACCCCACGAGGATCGTCGTGCGCAGGACCAGCGCGGGAATCGCCTCGCGCATCTGGCGGACCGTCTTCTCGATCCACGCCCAGTCCCCCTCGCGGTTCATCGCGCGCAGGACGTCGTCGTCGAGGTGCTGCAGGGGCATGTCCACGTACGGGACGACGCGCGGCAGTGTCGCGAGCGCCTCCAGGAGCTCCCCGGTCACGCAGGCGGGGTAGGCGTACATCAGACGGAGCCATCGGACCCCCGCAACGCCGTCGAGCTCGCGCAGGAGCCGCGAGAGCGACGGCTTCCCCCAGAGATCCGTGCCGTAATACGTCGTGTCCTGGGCGATCAGGTTCAGTTCAACCGCCCCGCTGTCGGCCAACTCCCTCGCCTCGCGCAGGATCTGCTCCGGTTTCTTGCTCCGGTACAGGCCGCGGAACTTCGGGATGACGCAGAACGAGCAGGTGTGGTCGCACCCCTCGGCGATTCGCAGGTAGGCGGTGTGCGGCCGTGTCAGGCGCAGGCGCGCGTCGTCGCGCACCTCGATGGCGGAGGGGTCCAGGAGGCGCGGCGGCGGTGCCTCCCCGCGCAGCACGGAGCGGCAGGCGTCCGCCACCTGCGCGAAGGCGGAGACTCCGAGGATCCCGTCGATCCCGGGGAAGTCGCGCTTGATCTTCATCCCGAACCTCTGCGCGTGGCACCCGGCGACGACGACCCCGCGCAGGGAGCCCTCTGTCTTGCGCGCGAGGGCGTCCCGGATCGCCCCCTCGGATTCCTCCCTCGCGCTGGCGATGAACGAGCAGGTATTGACCACCAGCACGTCCGCCCGCGCGGGGTCGAGCGACACGGCGAACCCCTCGCTCGCGAGCGTTCCGAGGATCTTCTCGGAGTCGACGAGGTTCTTGGCGCAGCCGAGGGAAACAAGGCCGATCCGGGCGCCGTTGCGCTTCATCCGGCGGATTCTATGCGCCAGGGGAGCGGGGCGCACACACAGGTGGGGGTTCGACTACAGCCAATCAGAAGTCCCGATCGAACTCGGCGTGACTGCCGATCCAGAACCAGTAGATTGCACCCTTCGCTCGGTAGCCCACGGCGCGGTAGTGGGGGCCGATCCGGACGGACCAGCAGTCCGCGTGATGCTGCAGGGGTTTGAACCGGAGGCTGCCATGGGCGGGGTCCGCCGCGAACAGGCGATAGGTTTCCCGGGCATGCTCCTGGACCTTCGCTGGAAGCTTCTCGTAACGGCGCCAGAAGTGGCGGTGCGTCCGGGAGTTCACAGACGGTCGAGATCGAGAGGTTCGGTCTTCCCCTTGGCGATGTCCTGTTTGACCTCGTCGACCATCGCCTGGAACTTCTTGGCGTATCGAGGGTCGGAGAAGCGCCGCTCCCACGCCTCCTCCTCCGCCTTCTCGGCGAGGTAGCGCGCATATTCGAGCAGCGCCTGCGCCTTGTCGGGCGGGAGGGATGCCGCCAGTTTCGCCGCTTCGTCCGCGACAGCGCTCGTGCTCATCACAGTAGTCTACATCACCGGCATTCCTGGTGCTTCTGAGCGCGGAACTCCGCATCGTGCGATCCGTATCCCGCGCGCGGCCGCCAAGATTATCCCACAATCCGTTTGTTCCCGCTCATGCCAAATGTAATACTATGTATGACTCATGGGGCGAGCCATTCTGTCCGTCTCGGAGTTCGAATGGGACGATGGCAATGCCTTGCACCTGCAGCTGGGGCACGGGATCGAGCCGGAGGAGGTCGAGGAGGTGTTCGCCGTCGCCCCCCTTCTGCGCAGGACGAAGCGCGGGCACTACGCCGTCTTCGGGCCGACCCGGTCCGGCAGGCATCTGGTCGTCGTCTTCGAGCGCAAGCCGGGGAACGTGGCGCGCCCGATCACGGGGTGGGACATGATGGACGCGGAGAGGCGCTACTACGAGAGGAACAGGAGGGGGCGATGAAGCGGAAGACCGGTCATGTCCGCGAGGCCGCCGCGAGGTACGACCGCCGCGGGATCCTCGGCGAGATCGAGGAGGGGGAGATCGAACTCGGCCTCGACAGCCGCCTGCGGCGCGCCATCCTCTCCGGGGAGCGCAGCCGACACCTCAAGAACGTCACCATCAAGCTCGACCCGGTCCAGGTCCAGGCGATCCGCAAGATCGCGACCCTGCGGTCGATCCCGTACCAGACCCTCATCCGCCAGTGGCTGGCCGAGGAGATCAAGGAGGCGCTTCACATCGGGGCGTAGGGGCAGTCCTACGCCGGCCCCTGCGCCTCGCGCTTGTCCCACTCCTCCAGCGTCACGAGCACCTCGCGCGCCTGGGACCCCTTGTACGGGCCGACGATGCCGTTGCGCTGCATCTGGTCGATCAGGCGTGAGGCGCGGGTGTACCCGAGCTGGAACTGCCTCTGCAGGAGCGACGCCGAGCCGCGCTGGGTCTCGAGGGTGAACCGGACCGCCTGATCGTAGAGCGGGTCGTCGCTCCCCCCCTCCTCGTCCCCTTCCCCCCCCTTCCAGTGCGAGAGCTCCTCGTCGAACACCGGCTCCCCCTGTTCCTTCACGAAATCGACCACCTGCCGGATCTCCTCGGTCGAGACGTAGCACCCCTGTGCGCGGATGAGCTCGGCGGACTTCGGGGGGAGGAACAGCATGTCGCCGGCCCCGAGCAGCTTCTCGGCGCCGTTGCGGTCGAGGATG
>JACQRN010000228.1 GCA_016206515.1 Planctomycetota bacterium
CATATTGCAAATTAACAAGTTACATTCTATATGCCAAAATGATTCATATCCATATATGTTGGATTTCACTACAAAACGAGTGTGAATGACGTTCCCTGTACGGTGTACGCTTCGCCCTTCGCGAAATCTCATTCCTTCTCCTCTTTGAGCTCCACCAACACCCCGTGCGCCGACTTCGGGTGGATGAACGTGATCCGTGCCCCCTCCGCGCCCGGGCGGGGGGTGTCGGAGGTCAGGGCCAGACCGGCGCCCTTGAGCGACTTCATCGCGGCGTCGATGTCGTCGACGCGCAGGGCGATGTGGTGGATCCCCTCGCCGTTGCGCTCCAGGAAACGGGAGACCGCGCTGCCTGGCGCTGTGGGGGAGACGAGTTCGATCCGGGCCGCGCCGGCCCGGAAGAAGGCGGTCTTGACCCCCTCCGTCGGCACCTCCTCCGTCCCCTCATGGCGCAGGCCGAGGATGTCGCGGAAGAACGCGACCGCACGGTCGAGATCCGCCACGGCGATCGCGATGTGATCCAGACCGGAGGATTGCAGACCGCCCTCCTCCTGTCTCCTGTCTCCTGTCTCCTGACTCCTGTCTTTCCTAGGACGCACGCGCAGCCTCCCTCGGCGCGTCCGGTCCAAGCGTCCTGCGCAGGAATTCGACGATCTCCTGCATGCGCGTTCCCGGCCCGAAGAGCATCCGGAACCCCTCCCGCTTCAGTGCCTCGGCGTCCTCTGGCGGGATGATCCCTCCGCCGAACAGAATGACGTCGGCGCGCCCCGCGTCCCGCAGCGCCTGGGCGACCCGCGCGAAGTGCGTGCGGTGCGCGCCGGAGAGCGAGCTCAAGCCGACCGCGCGCGCGTCCTCCTGGACGGCCGCCTGGGCGATCTGCCCGGCGGTCTGGCGCAGAGGGGCGAGGATCACCTCGAACCCGGCGTCTCGCAGGGCGCGCGCCACGACGTGCAGACCGCGGTCGTGGCCGTCGAGGCCGACCTTGCCGAGGAGGACCCGCGCGCCCACGGTGGGATTGTACGGGAATCTTTTGATCCCCGGCTCCCGGCGGCAACCTCTACATTGAAGCGGGGCCCCTGTCTTCCGAGGTCCGCGACATGGTGGTTCGCGCGCGGGGCGGCGACCGCGCGGCGTTCCTCGGGCTCTACGACCTCTACCGCACGTTCGTCCTCTCGCTGGCGTGGACGGTCGCTCGCGGATCCGACGCGGAGGAGTCCGCGCAGGAGGTCTGGGTGAGCGCCTGGCGGTCGCTGCCGTCCCTGCGCGATCCGGACGCCTTCCCGGCGTGGCTCGGGCAGATCCACCGCAATGGCGAGGCGATGCGGGAGCGGCGCAGGGTCCGCGAGGCGAAGACGCTGGAGGTTGTCGCGCAGCGGAGCGCCGCGGGCGCCTTGGAAGGAGGGGCGGAGCCCCCATCCGCCTCGGAGGCTCTGCGAACGCTTCCGGATCCGCTTCGGACCGCGGTGGTCATGCGCTACGTCGATGGCCTGTCGTACGCCGCGATCGCCGAGAGGCTCGGCGTGCCGGTGACGACGGTGAGGGGGAGGTTGTATGAGGCGCATAAGAAGTTTGCGGAGATGAGAAGGGCAAGGAGACAGGAGACGGGAGACGGGAGACAGGAGGAGCGGCATGGCGGATAACACTTGCTATGGAGAATCGTCGCGCGGTCCCGAGATCCGCGCCTGGCTCGACGGGGAGCTGACGGCGACGGAGGCCGCGTCGCTCGCGGAGCATGTCGGGCGGTGCCCGGTCTGCCAGGCACAGAAGCGGGAGCAGGAGGCCGCCGGCGACGAGATCGCCTCGGCGGTCCGGGGGATGGCCGCGTCGGGCGCCGCGCGCGAGCGGGTCGCCGCGCGTCTCGGGCGACGGCCTCTGCCGTCCTGGGCCATCGCCGCCGCGGCGGCTCTGGTCGTGACCGCCAGCGTCCTCGGTATCGCGGCGATCGGGTGGCCGGGGACGGCGAGGCGGGAGCCTTTGGAGATCGCGGGCGACCGATACGCGCCCGCCCCGCGTCGAGAACCAGCACCCGTGCCCCCCGAGGTGGAGGCGGTCGCGCGCG
>JACQRN010000217.1 GCA_016206515.1 Planctomycetota bacterium
GCCTTCGACTTCGAATCGCTCCCACGGCTGAACTGGTACCTCCCGGGTCATCTCTCGATCGCCGCATGGATCGCCGCGGGGGTCGAGCCTCTGCGCGAGCGGCTCGCGCGGCGCCTCGGGGGGGCCGGAGCGGCCGCCGCGCTCGCCTGCGCCCTGGTTGCGGCGCCGCCCGCCGCCTACGCCCTGATCGTCTTCACCCCCGCGGGGAACCCCCTGCGCGCCGC
The DNA here is from genome assembly GCA_016206515.1 of Planctomycetota bacterium. Classification (GTDB taxonomy): domain Bacteria; phylum Planctomycetota; class SBBH01; order SBBH01; family JACQRN01; genus JACQRN01. The sequence continues at coordinate 225 of JACQRN010000217.1, forward strand.
CATGGGGGGCGCCCACGCGCGCGCCGACACGCACTACCACGACCGGATCCTCTACTACCTCTGGCCTCCGAAAAACCGCTACGACGAGGCGACGGAGTACCTGCGGCGGGCGCTCGATGCGATCCCGGAGGGGGCGTACGTGGTCGCGGACCTCCAGGAGCGCGATGCGCTCGCCTACACGCTGGTCCTCGGGCTGGCCCCGCGCCCGTTCGAGGTCCACCATTTCTCCCCCCAGGGAGAACAGAGCCTCCGCCTCTTCCGCGAGGCGCTCGCGAGGGAGGTCGGCGCGCGGTCGGTCCTCGTGGATGCGGCGTACGTCCCCCTGGCGAGGGACCAGGGGTTCGACGCGCGGCAACGCGACATCCTCTGGGAGATCGTCCCCACGCCAACCGGGGACGGCCGGTGAGCGGAACCGCCCCCTTTCCGACCGCGGCGGACCTCGTCTCGCTCGGGAGGCCGGTCCTGGCGCTCGCGGCGCTCCTTGCGTTCCGGGAGCATCCGTTCGCGCTCGTGGTGTCCCTGGCGGCGGTGCTCCTCCTGGATATCCTCGATGGTTGGCTGGCGCGGCGCAGGGCCAGCTCGCGGCACGGCGCGTTCATCGACCTGATCGGGGACCGCCTCGTTGAGCTGACCGTCCTGTTCACCTACGCGGCGTGGGGATGGCTCCCCTGGGCGATCGGTGCGATCTTCCTGATCCGGGGGATCCTCACCGACACGATCCGCGTCCAGAACGCGCGCTACCCCGACCCCGCCTTCGCGCACCCCCTGTCGGTCGGCGGCGCCGACAGCCGTTTCTGGCGCGCCGCCGTCAACGGCTCGAAGATCGCCGCGTTCGTCCTGGTCCCTCTGGGCTGGCAGGCCGGCGGCCTCGACCTCGGCCTCGCCGCCGCCTGGCTCGCTGTGGCGGTGAACCTGCGCCGCGGACTCCCAGTGATCCTCTCCCGCCGTGGGCGTGCCCTCCTGCGACGCCTAGTCGCCTCCTCCTGACTCCCGTCTCCTGACTCCTGTCTCCTCCTGTTTCAGTTATCCTGCCCCCCTCCCATGAATCGCACCCGCAGCGAAGCGCTCCAGGAGTGCCGCTTCCTGGGCGGGATGCCGTTCGCGTTCTCGATCCTCGGGCTTCTCCTGGCCGCCGGTCGCGCCGATATCGCCGGGCGGCTCGCCGCGGCGCTTGGGAGCTGCTATGCGCTCCTGTTCGTAATCCGCGTCCTGTGCTACCGCGCCCGACCGGAGGCGGAGAGCTACCGCACGATCCTGGGGAAGTTCAGCGCGGCGTCGTTCCCGTCGCTCCATGTCGCGCGCGCCGCGGTCCAGGCCGTGGTGCTGGGGATGGAGGTCCGCGCCAGCGCCGCGTGGGGGATCCTCGCGACGCTCGTCGCCCTGACCGGATACTCGCGCATCCGGGAGGGGCGGCACACGACGTGGGACGTGGTGAGCGGCGCCGGGATCGGTTCCGCCGTGGCGTACGCGACGACCCTCCTGCCGTGAGCGGACACCCCGCCGACGCGCTCCTCGATCCGGCGCCCGTCCGCACCCACGTCGGCTGGACGTTCGCCTCCCGGGCGGTGTCGCACCTCCTGGGGCTCGGTGTCGCCTTCGTCCTCGTCCGGGCGTTCGACAAGGACGGCCTCGGCGCGCTGCACTTCCTCCCCCTCCTCCCCCAGACGATCCTGGTCTTCGGGGAGCTCGGCCTCGCGGTCGGGGCGCTCCTCGAGCTGCGGGAGCACCGGGAGAAGGCGGAGAAGCTCCTCTCGTCCTCGGCGACCCTCGGCTTTCTGCTGGGGTGCGGCTACTTCGTCGCGACCGCGTTCGCCCTGCATCTGCACCCGGAGTGGCTCCAGGGGTACCGGCGGTCGCACGCCCTCCTGGCGCTCGCGGCGATGCCCCCCTCGCTCGTGACCGTGATCCTCCAGCCGCAGCTCCTGCCGCTCGGGTTCCTGCGGACGTTCCACGCGCTCCCGGTCGCCTTCAACCTTCTGCGCCTCGCGGGAGGGGTCGCGACCTGGTTCCTCGTGGGGGACCGCCTCGGCTTCTTCCTCGCCTGGCTCCTGGGGATGAACCTGCTGCAGGCGGCGACCGTGGTGGTCACGGTGTGCCGCAAACTCCCCCTGCGGCCCCGTCTGGACACAGCCTCCCTTCGCGGCGCCCTGCGCCAGGGACTCCCGACGGTCCCCACGACCGCCGCGGCGTTCGTGAACACGCGCTCGGACGGATACCTGCTCCAGGGGCTCTCGACGAGCGCTCAGCTCGGCCTCTACGGATTCCTCGTCGCTCAGGCGGAACACCTGTTCATCCTGCCGAATGCCGTTTCGCAGGGACTCCTCTCCAGGTTCACGGCTCCCGGCGGCACCGACCCGTCCGTGACCACCGCGCGCACCTGCCGGCACGTCGTTTTCCTCGGACTGCCCGCCTCCGCGCTTTCCATGGGGGTGCTCTCGATCCTGCTTCGGGGCGGGTCGATCCGCTGGGCGGAAGCATGGTTCCCCTGCCTCCTGCTTCTGGGCGCGGTGCAGTTCCTGTCGGTCACGAAGGTCCTGACCGCC
>JACQRN010000218.1 GCA_016206515.1 Planctomycetota bacterium
GACGGGGCCCCCGCCGCGCGGACCGGAAGCGGGCGAACTTCCCGCTTCCGGGAGCACGGCGGGGTGGGCCGGCGGCAGGACCCGGCGGTGCCCCCGGCGGACCGGGCGATTGGTTCTCAGGCTCTCACTCGCCGGTCGCGTTATGGAGCCGCTCGCCGAATTCCTGCCGAAGGGACGCGTTCCGACGCGCGAGCGTCTCCTCCAGGGCCCGTCGCGACTCCTGCGACGACGAGATGATCCTCGGGGTGATGAAGATCAGGAGGTTCTCGACCGTCTGCAGGCGGTTCTTGTTCCGGAAGGCGTAGCCGAGGATCGGGATGTTCCCGAGCAGCGGGATGCGCGTGTCCTCGAACACCTCCGAGAACTCCAGCAGCCCCCCCAGCACGACCGTCTGCCCCGACTCGAGGATCACGTTCGTCACGAGGGTCTGGCTCGAGATCCGGGGCAGGTCGATCGAGTTCGTCCCGTCCGAGAACGTGTCGAACCCCGACTGCGTCGTGCTCGTCCCGCTCAAGGTGTCGCGCTCGGGGATCACGGTCATCTGGATCGTGTTGTCCTGCTCGATGATGTGCGGATGGATGAGAAGCTGGAACCCCGTGTTCACGGGCGAATTCCCCGCCTCCGCCAGCGAGAACTCGAGCCCACCCGCCTCGTTCGCCGTCGCGCGCGTCTCGGCGTACCGGATGATTTCCCCGACGAAGATCGTCGCCGGGACGTTGTCCTGCGCGGTGATCTGGGGCGCCTGGATCACGCGCGCCCGGACGTCCCGTTTGATGAACCGCAGGACCGCGGCGACCTGGGAGAAGTCCAGTGTCCCGAACGTGAAGGCGTGCGGGAAGTCCTCATTGTCCGCCGAAAGGAAGTTGTTGACGTCGTTCGCCGTGGGCCCCTCGTCACGGATCGAGGCGTCGTCCAACAACCCCCCGTACCCCGGGTTGAACGGCAGCTTCGTGAAGGTCGTTCCCCCGTTGATCGACGCCAAGGGGCCGGTGTTCAGCGCGCCGCCCCAGTCGACGCCGAAATCCAGGAAGTCGGTGTTCTCGGTCGCCACGAACTTCACGTCGACGAACACCTGCCGCGGCTCCCGGTCCAGCTCGTCGAGCAGACGGCGGATCTCCGAGAGTTTCGGGGGGATGTCCGTGACGATAAACCCGTTGCTCCCCTCGTCGTATTCGATCGTCCCGACGTCGGGCGTCAGCATCGAACGGAGCGCACGCAGGAGGGAGAAGTCCTCGATGGAACTCGCCTGTTCCTTGATGAGAGCGTTGCGCGGCCCCGTGTACTCCCGCTTCAGCGCGTAGGGGGTGTTGATCACCCCCTGATAGTCCGCGGGGGGGTGCAGGTACCGCAGGGGGAAAAACTGCGTCACGAGCTGCGTCTGGAGGGAGTTCGAGCGGACGATGCGAAGCACGCCGTGCATCTCCTCCACGACCGAAAACGTCCCCGCGGATCTCACGGCAAAAACCAGGGCGTCCTTCCACGGCATGTCATGCAGTTGCAGGATCACGCTCCCCTGGACGTCCGGGGCGACGACGATGTTCGCGCGCACCTGGGTCCCGATCGCGTCGATCACCTGGCGGATATCCAGCCCCTCCGGACCGGTCGTGTAGCTGACGCGCGGCATCGGCACGATGCGCCACGAATCGCCGCTCCCGTGCTCCAGCACCCCCCGAGCCTGCTCGGCGAGAACCCGCAAGGCGTCCTGCCAGGAGAGGGCGACCAGGTCGAGCGTGAGCGGGAGGTTCTGGAGCGACGGGTCGACGACCACGGTAACCTTCGCCTCCTCCTGGATCGAACGCACCGCCTCCGCCAGGGGCGTCCCCTGGAAGGAGCGGGTGACCAGCCCCACCGCCTCCCCTTCCGCCCTGGCTCCGGACCATGCAAGCCACGCCAGAAGAGCCCCGAGCATCCCAGACCGTGCGATTCGATTCCCCATCGTCATCCCCCTCCCTCTATTCTGAACTGGCGCCGCCTGCAGCATCGTGCTTCGGCGGCGCCGTCTGCTCCTCGCGGCAGAGCCGCTCGTCGCAAGCCTCGCTCCGCGCCACCCCGCGCGCACGAACCGCGCGCGGGGACCCGGGCGCTCCGCTCGGTGACCACGGCCATCCCTGGCCGTGCCCGCGTTCTGAACTGGCGCTACCTCTCACTGTTGAGTCCCCTCGGGCATCTCGCCCTGCCGCCACCCGAGCGGAAGATCGAACGTCTCGCCACGGAACGAAACCACCACCGAACGCTCCCGCACCGAATCCACGCGGATCCCCGCGGGCGTCTCCGTCCCCGGCAGGAACGAGCGCCCGTTGAGGATCGCGACCGAACGGCCGTCCGCCCCCCAGGCGATGAACGTCACGGCCAGCGGCAGCCTCGCGAACGCCTCCCTCGCCTCCGCGCGCGCCAGCAGGGCGCGCGCCTGCTCGACCCAGCGGCGCGCCTCGCGGCGTCCCGCCTCGGAAGGGAAGCGGAGCAGGTCCACCTGGTCCGCCATCCCGGCCGTCCCGGTACGCACCTCTTCGTATGCGGCGGAGGCGAACCGTTCCTCCAGCACCGCGTACCGCCCGGCCAGGTCGTTGAGCATCCGGGCCTCCTCCTCCGCGGTGTACAGGGCCGAATCCGCTGCGGCCGGGACATCGAGAACCTCCGGGATCTCCACCTCGGGGATCGCGAAGGGGGACCGCCTCCCGCGCGACCGGATCGTGACGTCGCGATGGCGGGCCCGGAAGGGCCTTGTCAGCACGCGCCACGTCAACCCCACGGCGGCCGCCGCGCGCCGGTCGATCGCCTCGCGCACATCCTGCGGGAGATCGCGCATGCGCACGGGCTTGCGGACCGTCGGGATCTCGAACTTCACGCCGAAGGAGAGGCCATCGGGATCGGGCGGCACACCCGCGACCGGACGCCCCCCCGCGCGTTCGATGGAAACCAGCCGGGCCAGGCGCCCCCCCTCCGGGCGCTCCCCGGCACGCTCCATCCCCTCGATGAACCGCACGACGGCGGGAAACGACCCCGAGATCCAGATCGTCTTCACGTAGGACCGGGTCGGACGCTCCTCCTCCTTCGTCGTCGAGCGGCCGCGGCGGGATTTGCTCTCCTTCACCTCCGCCCAGGACCCCTCGAACGCCAGGAGCGGTCCGGGCAGTTCCGCCAGATCCCCTCGCCGCGCGGCGCGCTCCACGTCGTGCACGATCCGTAGCATGGCGGCCATTCCGACGTCGTCCGGGACCATCGCGGCGTACCGCCGGAACGGCGCGCTCGCCGTAAGGACGAGGGATCGCAGGGCGGGACGCCCCTTCATCTTCGACTGGAGGGACGCAGTTTCCTTGTCGAGCGCGTCCAGCTCGTCCCCGAGCGCGCCCAGGGTTCTCCCATCGAGGAAGAGGAGCACGACGAGCACGACCACCGCGCCGGCGATCGCAGCAAGCGTCAGGACCATCCGCCTGGACTCGTTCATTTCACCGCCAGCGCCTCATCGTACGCCTTCTTCATGCGCACGCGCAGGAACAGCTCGAACCGCAGCGCGCGTCCCCCCACGGAGCCCGAATAGGCCTCGGTCACCTCCCAGGTCCCGATCCCGAAGTCGTAATAGAGCAGGTCGTCCTGGCGGATCGGCGCGATGTCCGCCACCATCCGGTCGTAGATCTGGGCGATCCGCGCCTTCGCGACGCGGTCGAGATCCCACGGCGCCACGCCCAGGAGCGTCGCGACGCACAACATGCGCACGCTCTGCTGCGGCACCTTCGTCTTCTTGCGCGGATTGACCAGCGACTCGACCTCGAGATCGTCCGCCGTCAGCCCGAGATCCTCGAGCCACGCCCCCTCGCTGGACGAGATCGTCGTCCAGAGCGCGTCGAGGACGGGCGCCCAGAGCGGACGGGAGGCACGGAGCTCCTCCGCGATCTTCTGGCGAGTCTTCGTCGCCGCCAGGTACTGGTCGAGCGGGACCACATCGGCATCCACCCGCGCCTGCAAGTCGTTGCGTTCCCGTGTGCGCGCCTTAATCGACGCCTCGCGCTCCGGGATCGTCTGGAAGTGTACGGTGACCCACGCCATCGCCAGCAGCGCGATCAGGGCGGTTCCGGCGAAGATCGCCAGACGGCGGGGGAGCGGCGTCCCCTCGCTGCGGCGCATCTCCTCCGGAAGCAGGTTGATCCGGATCATGGGGCATCCGCGATCCGGGCGGCGAGCCCGATGGCGATGGCCAGGGACCCCGCCTCCGCACGCAGCGCGGCGACGTCCACGCCCGGCTCCACCCCAAGCCCCTCGGTCGGGTCCCAGAACTGGGTCGGCTTGCCGAACAGCTTCTCCATCGACTCCAGGAGCCCGGGGTACCGCAACCCCCCGCCCGAGACCCACACGCGCTGCACCTCGCGCTCGAACTGGCTCTCGAAGTAATCGAAGGAGAGCTTGATCTCGTTGCCAAGGTCCTCGGCCACGCCCTGCACCCCGGCGGCGGCCTCCGCGAGGCGGTCCTTCGGATCGCACTTCCACCGCTCCGCGTCCTCGGGGCTCATCGACAGCGTCTTGACGATCGAGGCGGTCACGTCCTGGCCGGCGACGTACACCTCGCGGGTGAAACGGGAGGTCACCCCCTCGAGGATGTTGATGTTCGTCTTCGTCGCGCCGACATCGACCAGGGCGCAGACCTCGGGCCTGCCCCCCTCCGGCACGAGGAGGTGCTCGCGCGCCAGCGCGAAGGCGTTCCCCAGCGCGAAGGCGTCGACGTCGATCACGACGGGGAGGAACCCCCCCGCCTCCAGGCGCGTCGCCACGTCCTGCACGAGCGTCTTCTTGGCTCCCACCAGGAGGACCTTCGACTCCCCCCCTTCCGCCCCTTCGAGCCGCTGGCCGTCCAGGTACACCTCCTCGACGTCGTACGGGATGTACTTGTCCGCCTCGAGGGGGAGCGCCTGCTTGAGCTCCGACTCCTTCACGTTCGACATCGTGATGTAGCGCACCGTGACGGCCCGCCCCGAGACCGCCGAGGCGACGCGCCGCGTGTGGAACGTCGCCGCCTTGCGGACCGCCTCGAGCGCCTCGGTCTGGCCGCCGGCGGGGAGCGGGACGGATGCGAACGCGGAAACCGACGGCCGACCGTCCGCGCCGTCGGTGAGCTCGACCGCCTTCACGCGGACGGCGCCGACGTCCAGACCGATCAGGTAGCGCCGCCTCGCGCCAAGCAGGGTTCTCAGGGAGGGGTTCATGCCAGGGCGAGCGCGGAGATCCCCTCGCGCACGTGGGAGGCGGAGGCGTGAAGCGCCTTGCGCTCCGCGTCCGAGAGATTCAGATCCACGACGCGTTCCATCCCCTTCGCCCCCAGAACGACCGGGACCCCCACGCAGACGTCCCGCAAGCCGTACTCCCCCTCCAGGAACGCGCAGCACGGGAGAACCCGCTTCTGGTCGCGCACGACCGCCTCCGCCATCTCGACCGCCGCGGCGCTCGGCGCGTAGAAGGCGCTCCCGGTCTTCAGGAGCGACACGATCTCCGCACCGCCGCCGCGGGTGCGCGCCACCATCTGTTCGATCTTGTCCGCCGCCAGCCACTCGGAAACCGGGATCCCCGCGATCGTCGCGTACCGCACGAGCGGGACCATGTCGTCGCCGTGCCCGCCGAGCACCATCGCCTGCACGTCGCGCACGGAGACCCCCGCGGCCTGGGCGAGGAACGAGCGGAACCTGGCGCTGTCGAGAACCCCCGCCATCCCGACCACGCGCGAGCGCGGCAGCCGCGTCCGGTGGCGCACGAGGAACGTCATGACGTCGAGCGGGTTGGAGACGACGATCCAGAAGGCGTCCGGGGCGAGCGGATGGATCTTCTCCACGACACCCGTCACGATCTCGGCGTTCTTCTTGAGCAGGTCGTCCCGGCTCATGCCGGGCTTCCGCGGAAGGCCGGCCGTCAGGATGACGACCGACGCGCCCTCGAAGGGGCGGTAGTCGTTCGTGCCCGACAGGCGGACGTCGTACCGCTGCACGGGCGCGGACTCGGCGAGATCGAGCGCCTTCCCCTGGGGGACCCCCTCCAGGATGTCGGCCAGGACGACATCCCCGAGCTCCCGCTCGGCGAGCCGCTGCGCCGTGGTGGCCCCCACCTGCCCGGCGCCCACGACACCGATCTTCACCCGCGGCACGGCGAAAAGGGTACCCCCCCGCGCGCGGCGGGCCAACCGGAACTTGCTTGCGGCGGGGGGCTTCCGACGATCCCGCACGTTGCATCGCCATGCCCGTCGCGATACGTTTCGGGTCCATGCGCGCCGTCGTATGCCTCAAGCGTGTCCCGAAGACGGATACGCGGATCCGGATCCGGAGCGACGGGCGCGGGATCGATACAGAGGGGGTCCAGTACGCGATCGGCCCGTACGATGAGATCGCGATCGAGGAGGCGCTGCGCCAGAAGGAGAAGGCGGGCGCTGGCGAGGTCGTGGTGGTTTGCCTCGGCCCCGGCGACGCGCGCACGCAGCTGCGCGACGCCCTGGCGATGGGCGCGGACCGGGCCGTGCTTCTGGTCGACGAGTCCGGCGACCGCGACGCGCTCTCCACCGGCGCGGCGTTGGCGGAGGCCGTGCGCGCCCTCGAGCCCGACCTCGTCCTGTTCGGGAAGCAGGCGGTGGACGACGACGGCGGGCTCGTCCCGGCGGCGGTCTGCGAGTCGCTCGGGATCCCGTGCATCGGTGTCGTCACGAAGCTCGAACTGAAGGACCGCCAGGCGACCGCCCACCGGCAGATCGAGGGGGGGCACGAGGTGTGGCAGGCCCCCCTTCCCCTCGGGATCACCTGCCAGAAGGGGCTCAACGAGCCGCGCTACGCCTCGCTCCCCAACATCATGAAGGCGAAGAAGAAGCCCCTGGAAGAGAAGCCCGCGCCACAGGCGGAGTGCAGGGTCGAGACCCTCTCCCTGTCCCTCCCCCCCCCGCGACCGAAGGGGAAGATCGTCGGCAAGGGGGCCGCGGCAGCGTCGGATCTGGCGAGGCTGTTGCACGAGGAGGCGAAGATCCTCTGATGGGCGCCGACGTCCTCGTCTTCGCCGAGCAGCGCGACGGGGCGTTCAAGCGCTCCGCATTCGAGGCGGTCGCCGCGGGCGCCGTCCTCGCGCGCCGCCTCGGGGGGAGCACGATCGCCCTCGTCGCCGGGAAGGGGATCTGTGGACCCTCCGCCGCTCTCGCCGGGTACGGGGCGGACCGGATCCTCGCCGCGGAACACCCCCTGCTGGAGCGGTACAGCACCGACGGCTACGTCGCGGTGCTCGCCGCCCAGGCGAAGGCGCTCTCCCCCGCCGTGATCGTGATGGCCGCGACCGCGATGGGGAAGGACCTCTGTGCGGCGCTCGCCGCCCGCCTGAAGGCGCCATGCGCCCCCGACTGCACGGCCCTGGAAATCGAGGGGGGCTCGGTCGTCGCCACGCGCCCCGTCTACGCGGGAAAGGCGGTCGCGCGCGTGAAACTCGTGGGCGCGCCGGCGATCGCGACGACGCGCCCCAACGTGTTCACCGCGCCCGCCCCCGACGCCTCGCGCGCCGTGAAGGTCGAGACCGTGCCCGTGGAGATCCCCAAGGGGGCCCTGCGCGCCTCCGTCACGGAGATCCACCGGACCTCCGCGAAGCCGGACCTGACGGAGGCGGCGATCGTCGTCTCCGGCGGCCGCGGCCAGAAGGGACCGGAGAACTTCCCCGTCATCGAGAAGCTCGCTGCGGCGCTCGGCGGGGTCGTCGGGGCGTCCCGCGCGGTGGTGGACGCCGGCTGGCGGCCCCATTCGGACCAGGTCGGGCAGACCGGGAAGGTCGTCTCGCCCCAACTCTATGTCGCCTGCGGCATCTCGGGGGCGATCCAGCACCTCGCGGGGATGGGGACGTCCCGCGTGATCGTCGCGATCAACTCCGACGAAAACGCCCCGATCTTCCAGGTGGCGACGTACGGGATCGTCGGGGACCTGTTCGAGGTGGTCCCGCGTCTGGCGGAGGAGGTACGGAAACTCGCATGAAGGCGATCGTCAAGGCGAGGGCGGAACCGGGACTGAAAATCCAGGACGCGCCGGACCCCGCCCCCCCGGGTCCAGGGGAGGCGCTGATCCGCATCCGCGCGGGGTCGATCTGCGGCACGGACCTGCACATCCACAAGTGGGACGCCTGGGCGCAGTCGCGCATCCGGCCGCCGCAGATCATCGGGCACGAGATCGCCGGCGACATCGTGGAACTCGGAGAGGGCGTCGAGGGGTACGAAAAGGGGCAGACCGTCTCGGTCGAGGGGCATATCGTCTGCGGCCGCTGCCCGCTCTGCCGGACCGGCCAGGCGCACATCTGCCCGCGGATGGAGATCATCGGGATCGACCGCGACGGCGGGTTCGCCGAGTACATCAAGGTCCCCGCCTCGAACCTCTGGAAGATCGACGCGGGGATCCCGATCGAGGTCGCCGCGCTCCACGACGCCCTGGGGAACGCCTTCCACGCGACGCTCCTGCACCCGGTCGCGGGGAAGTCCGTCCTGGTCCTCGGGTGCGGGCCGATCGGCCTGCTCTCGTGCGCGATCGCCCGCGCCAGCGGCGCCGAGCGCGTCTTCGCCACCGACGTCAACCCCCGGCGCCTCGATATCGCCGAACGGATGGGCGCCGACGTCCGGATCGACGCGTCGAAGCAGGACCCGGTGCGCGTGGTGCGGGAGGCGACCGAGTCGATCGGCGCTGACGTCGTTCTGGAGATGTCCGGCGCCCCCTCGGCGATCCAGCAGGGGCTCGCAGCGGTGCGCAACGGCGGCGAGGTGCGGCTGCTCGGGCTCCCCGCCCACGACGTGCCGATCGCGCTCGCGCGCGACATCATCTTCAAGGGGATCACGATCCACGGCATCCTCGGCCGGCGGATGTACGAGACCTGGTACCAGATGCGCGCGTTCCTGCGCGCCGGGCGGATCGACGTGAGCCCGGTGATCACCCACCGCCTCCCGTATCAGGACGTCGACAAGGGGTTCGCCGCGCTCGGCGAGGGAACGGCCGGCAAGGTCGTCCTGCGGTTCGACGCGTAGAACCGCGACGAGGTATCCTTTGGGCGTCCCGCCTCCCCGGTGGTGTAATCGGTAACACACGGGGTTTTGGTCCCCGTTTTGGAGGTTCGAGTCCTCCCCGGGGAACTTCAGCCGCGCGGCGCCGAAGGCGCCGTCGCACAAATACTCCCCGGGGAGGACTCGAAGGGCATGCGCCGCCGCGGAGCGGAAAAGGCGCCAGGATGGCGCCGGAAGGCGCATGCCCAGCCCGGAGGAGACCGGCACGGATGCCGGTCTCTGTAGGGCGAGTCCTCCCCGGGGAATTCGTAGAATGACTCCATGATCCCCCGCTACGCGCTCCCGGAGATGACGGCCATCTGGACCGACGAGCACCGCTTCCGGCGGATGCTCGACGTGGAGATCGCCCTCGCGCGCGCGCAGGCGGACCTCGGCGTCATCCCGCGCGAGGCGGCCGAGCGGATCGCGCGGGACGCGCGGTTCGACGCCGCGCGGATCGACGAGATCGAACGCAGGACGCGGCACGACGTGATCGCCTTCGTCACGAACGTCGCCGAGTCGCTCGGGGACGCCGCGCGGTTCCTCCACTTCGGGATGACCTCCTCGGATGTCCTCGACACGGCGCTCGCCCTGCAGATCCGCGAGGCGGGGTCGCTCCTCCTGGGAGCGCTGCAGGACCTCCGGCGCGTGTTCGGCGAGCGCGCCCGCGCGCACGCCGACACGCCGATGATCGGGCGGACGCACGGGATGTTCGCGCTCCCGACGACGCTGGGGGCGAAGCTCGCGCTCTTCCACGACGAGTGCGGTCGGCACGTCGCGCGCCTCCAGACCGCCCTCGACGAGGGCGCCGTCGGGAAACTCTCCGGCGCGGTCGGGACGTTCGCCCACGGCGACCCGCGGATCGAGGAGGCCGTCTGCGAGAGGCTGGGGCTGCGACCGGAGAACGTCTCGAACCAGGTCGTCCAGCGCGACCGGATCGCCCACCTCGTCGGGGTCCTCGCCCTGATCGGGGCGACCCTGGAGAAGTGGGCGACCGAGGTCCGGCACCTGCAACGTTCGGAGGTCGGGGAGATCACCGAGCCGTTCGCGCGCGGCGAGCAGAAGGGGTCCTCCGCGATGCCGCACAAGCAAAACCCGATCTCGGCGGAGAGGATCTGCGGCCTCGCGCGCCTCCTGCGCGGCTATGCGCAGACGGCGCTCGAGAACGTCCCGCTCTGGCACGAGCGGGACATCAGCCACAGCAGCGCCGAGCGGATCCTCCTGCCGGACACCTTCGGCCTGCTGTTCTTCATGCTCCGCGAGGCGCACCGGATTGCGGACGGGTTCGAGGTCCACCCCACCCGGATGCGCGAGAACCTGGCGCGATCCGGCGGCGCCTGGGCGTCGCAGGCAGTCCTCGTCTGCCTGACCGGGGCGGGGATGGCGCGCGAGGAGGCGTACGAGCGGCTCCAGGCGCATGCGCTCGCGGCGCAAGAGGGAGTGCCGGATTTTCAGACGCGGGTGCAGACCGACGCTGAACTCACGGCCCGTGCGGGCGGTGACGCGCTGGCGCGGTGCTTTTCGCTGGAGCACCACCTGCGCCACATTCCGGCGATCCTGCGCAGGGCTGGCATTCTTCCCGTGTAGTCGTCACATGCCCGACCGGGGGCGGGCATGAAGCCCGCC
>JACQRN010000018.1 GCA_016206515.1 Planctomycetota bacterium
CCTTTGCGGGCGCCGTCCGCGACCGCCTTGATCCGTCCGTGATAGGGATACCCCCCGCGGTCGAAGACGACCTTGGAGATCCCCGCCTTCTGCGCGCGCTCGGCCAGGATGACCCCAAGTTCCTCGGCGCCGATCCGGTTGGCACGAGGGTGCTTGGCGCGGAATTCCTTCTCGAGGGAGGAGGCGGCCACGAGGGTACGCCCCTCCCAGTCGTTGACCACCTGACAAAGAAGATTGCGGTTGGAGCGGTGGACCGACAGGCGCGGGCGCTGGGAGGTCCCGACCACCCTACGCCGCACGCGCAGGTGCCGCCGCTGCAACTGTCCTGCCTTCCATCGGCTCCGGTTCATCGACGCCCCCTTTTCCCCACGTGCTACGCCGAGCCCGCCACGAAGGTCTTCCCGACCTTCCGGCGGACGACCTCGCCCTCGTAGCGGATCCCCTTCCCCTTGTACGGCTCGGGCGGCCGCACGGCACGCACCTGCGCGGCGAACTGCCCGACCTGCTGCTTGTCGCAGCCGACGATCGAGATGTGCGTCGCGTCCGGCACCTCCACCTTGAGTCCGGCCGGAAGGGCGACCTCGCGCGGCTTGCTGTACCCCACGGACAGCGACAGGGCATTCCCCTGCTTGGCCGCGCGGTACCCGACCCCGACGAGCTCCAGCTTCTTCTGGTACCCCTTCGTAACCCCCTCCACCATGTTGGCCAGGAGCGCGCGGGTGAGCCCGTGCAACGCGCGAGCCAGCTTGACGTCCGAGGAGCGCGTGACGGCCAGGACCCGGCCTTTCGCGTCCCATGCGACGGCGACCTCGGGGCGGAACGTGGCCTGGAGCGATCCGAGCGGGCCCTTCACGGATACGAGCCCCCCCTTCACCGAGATCTCGACCTTCTCGGGGACCGCGATCGGCTTCCGTCCGATCCTGCTCATGTCTACCAAACCTCCGCCAGGACCTCGCCGCCGACACGCTGCTCGCGGCATTCCCGGTCGCTCAGGACGCCTCGGGGGGTCGATAGGATCGTCGCGCCGATCCCGGCCAGCACCGGCTTGAGTTCCGATACCCCCCGGTAGACGCGCCGGCCCGGGCGGCTGATCCGCCGCAGGCGCCGGAGGATCTCCTCGCCCTCCGGTCCGTACTTGAGATAGATGCGCAGCTCGGGACGGTTGCCGTCCTCGACGCGCCGGACATCGCGCAGGTACCCCTCGCGCCTCAGCGCCTGTGCGATCCCTTCCTTGACGACCGAGAAACGGACCTGCACCACGTCGCGCCGGACGCGCAGGGCGTTGCGAATGCGCGTCAGAAGGTCGGCAATCGGATCGGTCATCATCGAACGGCCCCCCCTACCACGACGCCTTCCGCATCCCCGGGATCTCGCAACGCAGCGCCATCATGCGCAGGCAGATCCGGCAAAGTTGGAACTTCCGGTACGTTCCACGCGACCGGCCACAGATCTGGCAGCGGTAGTAGCCGCGCACCTTGAACTTCGGCTTCTGCCGCGCCTTATTGACCAGACACTTCTTGGCCATCCCGCTCCTTTCGGAAGGGCATCCCGAACCCCTGCAACAGGGCGAACCCCTCCTCGTCCGTCCGGGCGGTCGTCACGAACGTGACGTCCATCCCCTGAACCGCCTCGACCGTGTCGGGGCGGACCTCCACGAAAACCGTCTGCTCCGAGATCCCCATCGTATAGTTCCCGCGCCCGTCGAAGGACTTCGGGTTGAGCCCGCGAAAGTCCCGGACGCGCGGGATCGCCACGGAGATCAGCCGGTCGAGGAACTCGTACATCCGCGTGCGGCGCAGCGTCACGCGGCACCCGACCGGCTGCCCCGCCCGCAGGTGGAACTGGCTGACCGCCTTGCGCGCGCGGCGTAGCGTCGGTCGCTGTCCGGTCAGGGCCGCGAGATTCCCCATCGCGGAGGACTGCTGCTTCTCGTTGTCCTTGGCCTTCCCCATCCCCATATTGATGACGATCTTCTCCAGCCGCGGCACCGCGAGACGGTTCTTGTAGCCGAAGCGCTGCGAGAGCGCCGGTGCCACCTGCTCGCGGTAGCGCACCGCGAGGCGCGGCACCGGGGGAGGGGGACCCTTCACCTTCGGGGTTGCATCGGCCACACCCTCCTTCGGAGGGGGCGGGGCGCTCTTCTCCTTCCTTCTCCTCTCCGGCTTCTCCTGCTTCCCTTGCGTCGTTTGTGCCATGGCTATCCGAGCTCCGTCTTGCACCGGCGGCAGACTCGCACGCGCTTCCCCTCGGCGTTCGGGATCCGGCCGACGCGGGTTGGCCGCGCGCAACCGGGACAGACCAGCATCACCTTGTCCAGGCGGATCGGCGCCTCCTTCTGAAGACGCCCGCCCCCCTGCGGGTTGCGCTGCGACCTGCGCATATGCCGTGTGATCCGGTGGACCCCCTCGATCACCAGTGTCCCCGCCTCGCGGTCGACGGACAGGACCCTGCCGCGCTTCCCCTTGTCGTTGCCGGAGATCACCATCACCGTGTCCTGAGAGCGGATACGCATCCGAAACCTCCTCAAACCACCTCGGCCGCGAGCGACACGATCTTCATGAAGTTGCGATCGCGCAACTCCCGGGCGACCGCGCCGAAGATGCGTGTCCCGCGGGGGTTCCTGTCGTTGTCGATGAGCACGATCGCGTTCCGGTCGAACCGGACGTACGAGCCGTCGCGGCGGCGGAGCCCCCGTCGGCTCCGGACGATCACCCCGCGGACGACCTCCCCCTGCTTCACGGCGCCCCCGGGGGTCGCCTTCTTGACCGAGGCGACGACGACATCACCAATGTTCGCGATCCGGGAGGTCCCCCGCCCCAGCACCCGGATCGCCCAGCATTCGCGGGCGCCCGTGTTGTCCGCCACGTCCAGTTTCGTGCGCATCTGGATCATGACGTCACCTCCGCTTGTACGGCGGCGCGCACGACACGCAGCAGGCGCCAGGTCTTCGTTTTCGACAGGCGCCGGCAGGCCACCAGCTCCACGATGTCCCCGACCTTCGCCTCCCCCTTCTCATCGTGTGCCATCAGCGTGGTCGAGCGCCGCAGGTACTTCCTGAACTGGGGATGCTGTATGACGCGTTCCTGCTCGACCTTGACCGTCTTGG
Organism: Planctomycetota bacterium; assembly: GCA_016206515.1. Lineage (GTDB taxonomy): Bacteria > Planctomycetota > SBBH01 > SBBH01 > JACQRN01 > JACQRN01. The sequence goes on from JACQRN010000018.1 coordinate 3,107, forward strand.
CCATTCGGGTCGATACGACGCGCCCCGTGACCAGCTTTCGATTGCCTCGCGGAGCGCTCATGCTGTCCCCTTCCCGGCCGCCGGGGCCGCCATCCTCGCGCGCTCCCCCTGCACCGTCAGGATCCGGGCGATGGAGCGGCGGACGACCCTGCGCCGCGATGTGTTCTGGAGGTTCCCGGAGGCGCGCTGGAAGCGGAGGTTATAGTGTTCCTCGCGTAGCGCGTGGAGGTCCTGGGCGAGTTCCGCCTCCGCCTTCGCGCGCAAGGCGAGCGCCCCGCGGGTCTGGGCCTTCCCCTTCGCCGCCTTTGCCGTTGTCTTGCGTGCCATGGGCTCCCTTACGCGATGACCGTCCCGCGCTTCACGAACCGGCTGCGCAGCGAGAGTTTATGCGCCACGCGCGTGAAGGAGGTCCGCGCCACCTCCTCCGTGACGCCTCCGAGTTCGAACATCATCACACCGGGTTTCACCTCCGCGACCCAGAACTCCGGCTCTCCCTTGCCCGTCCCCATCCGCGTCTCCGCGGGCTTCTTCGTCACCGGCTTGTGGGGGAAGATCCGGATCGTGAGACGTCCCACGCTGCCGGTGTGGTGCATCACCGCGACGCGCCCCGCCTCGATCTCCCGCGCCGTGATCCACCCCGGCTCGAGCGCCTGCAGGCCGTAGTCGCCGAAGGAGAGCCGGTCCCCGCGCGACGCACGGCCGCGGATGCGGCCTCGGTGCGACTTCCGGAACTTAACCCGCTTAGGCATGAGCACGTTCGGGTTCCTCCTTGGATTCCACGACCGCTTCCGGCCGGACGCCGCGGGTTGGCGTCACCCGGCCCTTGTAGATCCACACCTTGATCCCGATGACCCCCGCGGTGGTGACGATGAAATGCGGACCGTAGTCGATGCGCGCGGTGAGCGTGTGGAGCGGGACGGCGCCCGACGCCGTCTGCTCGGTCCGGGCGATCTCGTTGCCGCCGAGGCGCCCGGAGATCCGGATCTTGATCCCGAGGGCACCGGCCTGGATGACCGTTTCGATCGCCCGCTTGATGACGCGGCGGAACGGCGCGCGCTTCATCAGCTGTTCCCCGATCCCGTGCGCCACGAGCTGCGCGCACACCTCCGGCGCCTCGATCTCGATGACCTTCAGGTCGATCACCCCGCGAACGAACTGCGTGAGGTCCGCGCGGAGGCGGTCGAGCTCCACCCCCTTGCGCCCGATCAGGATCCCCGGTCGCGCGCAATGGACGAAGACGGTCGTCTTGTCCTTCGTCCGTTCGATCTCGACACGCGCGATCCCGGCAAAGCTATGGGACTTCAGGATCTGGCTGCGGATCTTGAAGTCCTCCACCAGGAGCCGTCCGAAGTTCCGCTTGTCCGCGTACCAGCGGCTGCGCCAGGGCTCGATGATCCCGAGCCGGAACCCCAATGGATGCGTCTTCTGTCCCATGCCTACTCCTCGCCCGCCGCGCCGAGCGCGGTGGCGCGCGGCGCGACATCCACCGTCAGGTGGCTCATGCGCTTCAGGATCGGGAACGGGCGTCCCCGGTACCCCATCCCCATGCGCTTCATCGTCGGCCCGTTGTCGACGAAGATCCGGCGCACGTAGAGGGTGTCCACATCCACCGTGGGGTCGGCCTGCTCCGCATTGTGCTGCGCCGAGCGCAGGAGGCGCGTCACCATCCGGGTGGCTCGCTTCCGGGTCCCCGCTAAAAGAACGTACGCCTCCGGGAGCCCCTTGCCCCGGACTAGGTCCGCCACGAGACGGGCCTTGCGGGCGGTGATCGAAGCGAACCGGTGCGTCGCGCGGGCCATGGCCTACTTGGCGGGCGGCGGCGGTGAAGGCGCCGCGCCCTCCTCCTTCTTCTTCGTCCCGCCGTGCGCCCGGAACAGGCGCGTCGGCGCGAACTCGCCGAGCTTGTGCCCGACCATGTCCTCGGTCACGAACACCTTCAGGAACGTCTTCCCGTTGTGGACATTGAACGTGTGGTTCACGAAGTCCGGTGGGATCGTGCTGCGCCGCGCCCACGTCTGGATCGGCTCCCGCGCGCCGGATTCCTTCTGACGGGAGACCTTGATCAGGAGCTTCGGCTCGACAAATGGAGCCTTCCGTAGAGAACGTCCCATCTAGCCCACCTTCTTTCCCTTCGCGCGGCGCACGAGGAACCGGTTCGACGGCTTCTTCCGCGGGCGCGTCTTGCCCCCCTTGGCGATCTTCCCCCACGGGCTCACGGGATGCCGTCCCCCGGACCGGCGCCCCTCCCCCCCGCCCATCGGGTGGGAGACGGGATTCTGGCACGACCCGCGCACCTTCGGACGCCACCCCATCCAGCGGCGGCGGCCGGCCTTCCCGAATAGGATCCCGTTGTGGTCGACGTTCCCGACCTGGCCGATCGTCGCGCGACACGTGAGCAGGAACTTCCGGATCTCCCCCGAGGGGAGCGTGACGTGCGCGAACGGAGGCTCCTTCGCGCTCAAGGTCGCCGTGGTCCCGGCGCTCCGCACCAGCTGCCCCCCCCGCCCGGGCGAGAACTCGATGTTGTGCACGAACGTCCCGGGCGGGATCTGCCCGAGGGGCATCGCATTGCCGGGGAGGAAGTCGATGCCGGCGTTCCCCGAACGGACCTCGCGCCCGACCGCCAGGCCCACCGGCGCGAGGATGTAGCGCTTCTCGCCGTCGGCATACTGCAGGAGCGCGAGGAACGCGGAACGGTTCGGGTCGTACTCGATCCCGACCACCTTCGCGCCGACGGCGTCCTTGTCGCGGCGGAAGTCGACGATGCGGTGGCGCTGGCGGTGCCCCCCGCCGCGATGCCAGGCGGTGACCCGTCCGGTGTTGTTCCGGCCGCCCGTCTTGCGCTTCTCCTGGGTCAGGGAAGCGACCGGCGAGGAGAGCGTCACCTCCGCGAAGTCGTTGAGGAGCGCATGCCGGGTTCCCGGGGTGATCGGACGCAGTTTTCGCAGGCCCATGGTCGTCTATGCCTCCCTAGAACAGATCGATCGTCTGGCCTTCGGCCAAGGTCACGAGCGCCTTCTTCCATTCGCGCGTGACCCCCTGCGAGCCCGAACGCCGGTCCCGCTTCGTCTTGCCGCCCAACCGCATCGTGCGCACCGCGAGAACCTCCAGTTTCTTGTGCCGGTAGATCTCCTCCAGGGCGGACTGGATGTCGCGCTTGGTCGCATCCGGCGCCACCTCGAAGGCGTACTGCCTCCTGCGCTGGGACAGGTGCACGGCCTTCTCCGTCACGATCGGGCGGCGGATGACCTCGTACGCGTTCATGCCGCCGCCTCCTTCCCGCTGCCGGCGGACCGGAGCGAGGCGACCAGCGTCTCCCAGCATGCGCGGGCCATTACCAGGCACGGGTAGCGCATCACGTCCCAGGCGTTCAGCTCGCGCGCCGGACGGACCGCGACGCGCGGCTGGTTCCGGAATGCACGATAGATCTCCGGGGCATCCTTCTCGGTGACGACCAGGCATCCCCGCTCGATCGCCAGCGCCCGAAGGAGCGCGGTGGCCCCCTTGGCGCGCGCCGGATCGATCGCCAGATCCGTCAGGAGATAAACCTTCCCGTCCAGGACGCGCGTCAGGAGCGCCGAGCGAAGCGCCCCGCGCCGCATCTGCCGTGGGAGCCGCTGCCGGTAGGAACGGGGGACCGGTCCGAACGTCGTGCCTCCGTGCCGCCACAGGGGGGAGGCGCGACCGCTCATCCGCGCGTTCCCCGTCCCCTTCTGGGACCAGAGCTTGTTGTAGGAGTAGTTGACCTCCGCGCGCGTCTTCGATTTGTGCGTCCCCGCGCGTCGGTTCGCCTCGTAACCGATCAGGATCTGCCGCAGAAGGGCCCTGCGAACGCGCCCGCCAAGGTCGGCCGGGTCGCAATGCACCGTCCCGGCCTCCTTCCCGCCCCGATCCCGCACCTGCAGGTCGATCATGCGCCCGCCTTCCCCCCGCGCGCGCGATGGCCTACCGCGCGGCGGATCACGACGTACCCCCCCGCCGGCCCCGGGACCCCCCCGTACACGAGGATGCGGGAGACGTCCGGCTGGATGGCGACGACCCGGAGGTTTCGGACGGTGAATCGCGTCGCGCCATGGTGCCCCGCCATCTTCTTGTACGGGAAGACGCGGTTCGGGAACGTGTGCTGGCCGACCGAGCCGGGCTTCCGGTGGTGCTTGGAACCGTGCGCGGCGCCGCCCCCCTTGAACCGCCACTTCTTCATCCCCCCGGTGAAGCCGCGCCCCTTGCTGATCCCGATGACGTCCACCTTCGGGACATCCTTGAGCGCCTCGCAGGTCAGGACGCTCCCCGCCTCCGGAAGCGCGTCTCCCGCCCAGGCGACCTCGCGGATAAACCGCTTCGGCGCGGTCTTCGCCTTCTTCGCGTGGCCGATCGCGGCCTTCGTCGCGTTCTTCTCGCGGCGATCGTCGAGGCCGAGCTGCAGGGCCCGGTACCCGTCGCGCTCCTTCGTGCGGACCTGGAGCACAACGCAGGGACCACCCTGGAGCACGGTCACGGACGTGACCGTCCCGTCGGGCGCGAACACCTGCGTCATACCCAGCTTCTTCCCTAGCAGCGCTTCCAGCACGGCATTCCCTCCTACACCCGGATCCGGATCTCGACCCCCGCCGGGAGGTTCATCTTCCCCAGGGCATCGATCGTCTTCGGCGTCGGCTCCGAGATGTCGATCAGACGCTTGTGCGTCCGGATCTCGAACTGCTCGCGCGACTTCTTGTCGACATGCGGGGAGCGCAACACCGTATAGCGCTCGATGCGCGTCGGAAGCGGGATCGGCCCGGCCACCTTCGCCCCGGTCCGCTTGGCCGTCTCCACGATCTCGATCGCGGAGGTGTCCAGCGCATGGTGCTCGTACGCCTCCATCTTGATGCGGATCACCGGCTGATTCTGCTGCGTCGCCACCGTTCCCCCCGTCCTATTTCTTCACCAGGGCCGCCGCCAACTGCGCCGGGACCGGCTGGAAGTCCTGCGGCTCCAGCGAGGCGGTCCCGCGCCCCTGCGTCAGCGACCGCAGGGTGGTCGTGTACCCGAACAACTCCACGAGCGGGGCGGACCCCGAGATCACCTTCGTGTTCCCGCGGTCTTCGATCCCCTGGATCACGACCCGCCGCCGGTTGAGGTCGCTCAACACATCCCCCATGTGCTCGGGGACCACGACGACCTCCAGCTTCATGATCGGCTCCAGGAGGACCGGTGCGGCCTGTCGCATCGCCTCGCGGAAGGCCAGGCTGCCGGCGGCCATAAAGGCGACTTCCGACGAGTCGACCTCGTGCGCCGAGCCGTCGAGGAGCTTCACCCGCATCCGGACCATCGGATACCCCGCGATCGGCCCCGAGGCGGCCGCCGTCCGGATCCCGTCCTCGATCGCCGGCACGAACTGCCGCGGGACGTCATTCCCCTTCAATTCGTTCTCGAACAGGATGAGCGACGGATCCTCCTCGAGCGTCAGTTCGGGGGGGATCTCCCGGAGCGGCTCCACCAGGATGACGACGTGGCCGTACTGGCCACGCCCGCCGGTCTGCTTCTTGTGCAGCCCCTCCCCCTTCGCGCTGCGGGTGATCGTCTCCCGATACGAGACCTTCGGGGCGCCCGTCTGGACGTTGAGGTTGAACTCCCGCCGCATCCGGTTGCAGATCACCTCGAGCTGGAGCTCCCCCATTCCCGAGATGATCATCTGCCCGGTCTCGGAGTCGAAACGGCGACGGAAGGTGGGGTCCTCGCGCGAGATCTGGGCGAGGACCTCCCCGACCCGCTCGCGGTCCGCGTTCGAGGCGGGCTCGACGGCCATGTCGATCACCGTGTTCGGGAAATGGACCGGCTCCAGCAGGACCGGGTGCTCCGTGTCGCAGAGGGTGTCCCCCGTGACCGTGAACTTCAACCCCGTCACCGCGCAGATCTCCCCGGGGCCGATCTGTGTGACGCGCTCGCGGTCATTCGCGTGCATTCTCCAGATGAGGTTGATCCGCTCCTTGCGGCGGCGGCCCGGATTCGTCAGGGCCATCCCCTCCTTGAGGGTCCCCGAGTACGTCCGGAGATACACGAGGCTGCCGTGCGCATCGGTGGCGAGCTTGAAGGCAAGCGCGCTGACGTACTCGTCCAGCACCGGCTTACGCTCGACCTCCCCGCCCTTCTCGGGCTCGACCCCCCGCACCGGAGGGATGTCCTGCGGGCTCGGGAGATAGTCGCAGACGGCATCCAGGAGCTTCTGGACGCCGACGTTTCGGAACGAGGCGCCGCAGAGGACCGGCACGAACCCCTTCCCGATCGTGGCGCGGCGGATCGCGGCGCGGATCCCCTCCGGAGTGAATTCACCGGAGACGAACGATTCGAGAAAGATCTCGTCGGAGTCGGCGAGGCGCTCCAGGAGATCCTCGCGGGCCGCGCGGGCAGCCCCCTCCAACTCCTCGGGAATCGGAAGCGTCTCGTAGCGCGCCCCCTTCGACTCGACGTCGAACACGCACAACTGCTCCTCCACGAGGTCCACGACGCCCCGGAAGTTCCCCTCGGAGCCGAACGGGATCTGCACGAGCGCGGCACGCGGGGTCAGCCGGCGTCGGACCTCCCCGAGGACCCTGGACGCGTCGGACCCGACGCGGTCGAGCTTGTTGATGAAGACGAGGCGTGGGACCTTGTACTTGTCCGCCTGGCGCCAGACCGTCTCGGTCTGTGCCTGGACCCCCGCCACTCCGCAGAACACGATGATGGCGCCGTCCAGGACGCGAAGCGACCGCTCCACCTCGGCCGTGAAATCGACATGCCCCGGGGTGTCGATGAGGTTGATCTGACAATCCCTCCAGGGGCAGGTGGTCGCGGCCGCCGTGATCGTGATGCCGCGCTCGCGCTCCTCGGGCATCCAGTCCAGCGCCGTCGTCCCCTGGTCCACCTCGCCGATCCGGTGCACCTGCCCGGTGTAGAAG
>JACQRN010000221.1 GCA_016206515.1 Planctomycetota bacterium
AAAAGTTTCGCCCGCGCACCGTCCGCCGACTTTTGCCGTCGTCGCGCGCGGCGCCCTCACAACCTCAGCGAGCGGCGTGCCGAACAACATTGGACCTAGCCATAGATTTCGTATCCCATGTGAAATCCGGCCACCCATACAGTTCGTGGATGTATGTCATATTCAACGCATCTTTTGCGGTGATAACGACATCTATTCACCGCGTCGTCAATGAGCTGCGGCTGTCCCGCCTGGTGCCCACTTCCCTTTTTCACCGCGTAGAAGAGCCTGTCGCATACCCCCCTTGGCCCGCGGGCCGATCCTGTGGAATACGACCCGAGAGGGGACGTCTACCTTCGAGACGGGAAGCCTCAAGGCGCGTGCCTTGACCTCGAAGGGGGAGGCGAAGGGGGGATCATCCCCCCCCCGAGGACACTACCCGTCCCTGACCTGCCGATCCCCGCCTTCTTCAATTCCGGTCCGGGAGGATCTCGTAGACCAGCGCCGTCGCGAAACACAGGATCAAACCCAGGATGAAAATGACCGGGCTGAACGGAATCACCGGATCCAGATGGGACTGCGTGCCAACCCGGGCGGACCCAAGGAACCCGACGATGGCCAACGCGAGCCCGAGCCCGAGGGGTGCCGCACAGAAGAGCACTCGCCGCAGGTCCCAGCCTCGCCGGATGTCGGCCCCCTCGCCCTCCGGCGGGGCTTCCACGTCCGGGACCAGCGGAAGGATGGGGAACAACTTCACGAATACCAGGAAAAGCGATGCGCCCAGCGCCAGCAGACCCGTCACGATGCAGACTTCAACCCAGCTCGGAACATAGCGCCCGCTCGGAAGCTGCGGCTGCAATCCGTGGGTCTGACCGGTGACGACGATGAGATAGCGCTTGAGGATGGAAGCCGCATTCGCCAGCAGACCCGCCAGCATGGTCCATCCGATCGACGATCCGCCCCTCAGGAACTGGACGAACATGAGGGCCGCGGCGCACGCCAACCCCCCCACCACACTCCAGAAGATCGGCGCGTACTGACCGACCATCACCTGCCGGGCCACCCGAGCCTCGGCCTGTGGCGCTGCGTACGTCGCGGTCAGCCCCTCGATCACCATCAGGTAGAGGTAGACCGCGCACAACACGAACAGGGAGTTTCCGAGCCACCGGAACGTCGAGCGCGGAATCCGGGTCTCCAACCGCAGCAACCGGCGCGCGAGCCCGGCGACCACGACGATCAGACCGATGCCCGAGACCCCGGCCATGACCACGAAGGACGGGCCTTGGAGCGAGCTGAACCATCCCGGACGCCCTCCCTGCAAACCGAAGATGAGACCCAGCGTCGAATGCGCCGCCACCAGCAACGGCAGGATCAGCACCGCCAGCCAGAAACTGGCCCGGCTGCGGCGCCGCCGCTCCGAGGGGGTCCCCCGGTAGCCGCAGGCCCACCACGTATGGAACCGGGCCAACCGTCCGCCCAGCAAGGCGCACCGGGCCGCGTCCTCGCGCCCATCCAGAAAAAGATACACGAAACTCGCAAACAGGTACGTCGCAACGACCAGGCTGAACGTTCCGAAGAAGGGGGATTGCGTGCGCGCATAGCGGGGGAGGGAGAGAAGCCCCTCCAGGGGACGGCCCAGATCGGCCAGCACGCAGAGCGTGCCCATCAGCAACGAGAGGATCGCGACCAGCTCGGCCATGCGTGAGATCGGCTTGAGGTGTTTGATATCGAATAGCCGGGTCAAGGCGGCGATGGAGATCCCGGCAAAGCTGGCCCCCACGAAGTAGATGTCGAACGCGATATAGACGCCCCAGGCGGCCCCCCCCTGACCGAGATTGCCCAGTCCCGTGACAGCCAGTCCCCGCGTCATCTGTAGGGCGTAGGCCGCCACACCAAGTCCGGTGACAACGGTCAATGCGGCGAGACCGGTCCACCACCGCCATCCGAATCGACCGAGGACGTAGGGAAGGGGGAATGGCGGCGGCACGCGGGCCTTTCCCACGAGTCCCGGAATCGGGGGAGCCGCCGGGGTCTCCTGGAGGACCGCAACGTTCATCGGCGTGCTCATTCCTCTCCTAGTGGGTGAGGACCAAGCCGACCATCAGCACGGAGGTGATGGTCAAGACGATCATCACCGCGCCCAGAACGCTGGTGACGACGTAGAAGGCACGCCCCTCGGGCGCAGGCGCCGCGGGCGCAGGCGCCGCGCACGTGGATTCCGGCGGCCTCTGTGTCAGGTGCTCGATCACGGTCAGCCCCTGCTGTCGAGGGTCTCGACGACACCGGCTTCCTTCGATTTCGTCCTGGGCGAGCGGCGGCAGCTCCCTTGCGGGGGGCGCGCTTCCCGATCCCCTCGCGCCAGGATCACCACGGCGACAACGAGGATCGGAGTCAGAAGCCGCAGCATCGTTTTTAGCGTGGGCACATCGAGGTAACCGTAGGAGTACCAGCTCAATCCGGCGCTCAGCGCGAAGATGGACAGAAGCCACGCCACCAGGACGATCGCACCCTTCTTGATCGGACTCATGTGGGTCTCCTCCTTCCGTTCCTATACCTGGAAGGGGCAACCTATGTGCCGTGTCGTCCCAAGACAGGTGTCGCAAGACCTTCCTCAGAAACAGGTTACGGATGCATCTCTCCGAGGTCCGTCTCGAAGCGGCGGCTGGATATTGCAGAATGGAGTGGTACCCGCAACCGCCTGCGGGTAAACGTCTTACGGACCTCTACTTTGAAGGCTCCTGCGGGGACGTGTGATCCTGCGAGGGCAAGTGACGCCACAAAGTGCTGGAAGAGATTCCCAGAATCCGCACCGCCTTGGCCTGGTTCCCTCCGCAAAACTCCAGGATGTGCCGGATATAACGATCATTCACTTCTTCAAGCGGAAGAGGAGGCAAGGCATGGACCGAGAAGAGGGCCGGCCCGGCCGCTTGACGGATCTTTTCCGGCAACTCCGCGGGGCCCACGCGCTGCCCCGACGGGACGAAGATCGCCGCGCGTTCCATCACGTTCTTCAGTTCGCGCACATTGCCCGGCCAGGGGTATCGCTCCAGCAGATCGGCCACCTCCGGCTCCAGGCCGGCGATCGGTTTCTTGATCTCACGCGAGAACCGGGCAAGGAAGTGAAGCGCCAGGCCACGGATGTCCCGGACCCGCTCGCGCAGGGGAGGCACGCGCAGCTGGATCCCTCCCAGGCGGAAATACAGGTCCTCGCGCAGACGTCCCGTCTTGACGAGGGCGTCGGGATCCCCGGCGGCCGCCACGAGGAACCGGACGTCGACCACCCCCTCGCGCTCGGAACCGAGCCTTCGGAAGCGGTGATCCTCCAGAACCCGGAGGAGTTTTGCCTGGATCTCCTCCCGCAGATCGGCCATCTCGTCCAGGAAGAGCGTGCCGCCGTGCGCCAACTCCAGGAAGCCCCTCTGGTCCGATACGGCGCCGGTGAACGCCCCACGGACATGACCGAAAAGCTGCGAGTCAGCCAGCGTCTCCTGGAGGCCGGCGCAGTTGACGGCCAGGAAGACCCGATCGTGGCGGGGACTGTTCTCGTGGACGAAGCGGGCGAGAATCTCCTTGCCCGTGCCGCTCTCGCCGCTGATGAAAACGGTTGCGGCGGTGGCCGCGACCTGGGCCGCGCGCTCGTAGAGCCGCTTCATCGCCACCGACTCGCCCCGCCAGATCCCGCCCTGGGCCTCCCGGACGGCCTCCCGGAGGGAGGTGTTCTCCAGGCGCAGGCGCTGGGTTTCCAGGGCGCGGTGCACCGTGCTGCGGATCTCCTCGCCGGAGAACGGCTTCGGCAGGTAGTCGTACGCCCCCTGCTTCAGGGCGCGTACCGCCGTATCGACCGCCGCATAGGCGGTGATCATCACCACCGGGATCCCGGGATACTCGGCGTGAATCCTCTTTTGGAGGTCGAGCCCGTTCATCCCCCCCAGATGGATGTCGCACAACACCAGATCGAAAGCCTCCCGGGCCAGTGCGACGAGGGCCTCCTCGGCGTTGGCTACACCCAGGGTGCGACAGAGCGAAGGGTCGAGCGACCGGGTGATCGAGACGTGCGTCCCCTCCTCGTCATCGACGATCAGGATGGATGCCCTGGCTGGCATGGTCCCTCCCGGTCCCGAGTCCAAGGCATCCGAATGCGGAAGACGGCGCCGGTCCGGGAGCGCGCCGCATCGTCCGGCACGCGTTCCTTGAGATCGATGACGCCGGCGTGCTGTTCGACGATCCGCTTGCAGATCGCCAGGCCGAGGCCGGTCCCGTCCTTCTTGGTCGTGTGCAGCGGGCGAAACAGGTCCGGGCGTTCGGCGACCGGGATGCCGGGCCCGCTGTCCTCCACTTCGAGGACCATCGCGTCCCCCCCGGCGAAGCCCCGCACCTCCACGAAGCCACCGTCGGGGGAGGCATCGATGGCGTTGTCGATCAGGTTCAAGAACACCTGGAGCAGGCGGGACGGATCGGCCTCCCCCACAAACGGCTCCGGCTGGAAACGGCAGGTGAGCGACAGCCGCCGCGGCTCCCACCTGTGCCGCAGCAGATGAATCGCCTCGCGCGCCAGGGCATCGATCTCGCAACGACTGTTCGCGAACTCGTTTTCCCGTCCGAGCGACCGGACGGCCAAGGTCGTGACGCGGCATCGCCTCGCGTCCCTCTCGATATCCTCAACGATGGGGCGCGAGGCATCCCCGGGCGGGACGCCACGGAGCAGCGCCTCCGAGTTGAGGATGATGTTCGTCAGGGGATTGTTGAGATCGTGCGCCACGGCGCCCGCGATGAGCCCGATCCCCGCCAGCCGGCCGCTCCGCTGGACCTCCTCGTCCTTCCTCCTCAACTCCGCGATGCGGAGATTGACTTCCCGCTCCAGGTGCTCCTGGTGCTGCAGAAGATCCCTTTGCTGCCGGACCAGATCATCCATCATGCGGTTGAAGAGGCAGGCAAGGGAAACCACCTCCCGAGGGCCCTCCTCACGGGCCCTTGCCGAGAGGTCTCCGTCGGTGATCTTCCAGGCCTGCCCGGCCAGGGCATCGATCGGACGAGCGATACTCCGCGCAACGGGATGGCACAGAACGAGGGCGACGAGGATGCACGACACCGTCGAGAACGTCACCAACAGCAGGGCCGTCTTTTCGGTCTGGCGGAGGGCCGACTCGATCTCCGTCGCCTTGGCGTTCAGGGTCGTGGACATCTGTCCGGTCGCCTGGGTGAGCCGCCGCGCGGAGGCATCCACCCCTTGGGACCACGCATCCAGGGATGCTCCACTGGAGGGATCCCGGCCACGGAGAATCTCCAGGCCGCGCGTCCGGATCCCTCCCAGTTCATCCCGGAGATGACTCGCCATGTCGGCGGGCCGCTTGGCGTACCCGTGGCAACTCGTCGCCATGCAACCGGCGATCCGGCCCTGGAGATCGGCGATGCGCCCGGAGAACCGGGCCTCCCCGCCGCCGTGCGCGTCCCTCAGGATCCCCTCCGGGGTGCCCAGTTGGGAAAGGCCCACGGTCAGATCCCGGGTCCCGTCGATTGCGGCAAGGATCCGCCGCAGTTCCGCGGCGTTGCGCGAGATCGTGCGCACACTGTTGAATCCGACGACACCCAACAGGACCGCCTCGGAAATCCCGAACAGGAGCACGACGAGCACGATTCTGGAACGGATCGACATCCCGGTCGTCCCCGCGTCCGTTTTCCCGCCCTCCAGGTTCCGCAGATCCGGACCGCTCACGACAGAATCCGGCGCGCCCGGAAGCGGGCCTACGGCTCCCGCTCGCCGCGACCATGGGGGGGCATCCCCTCCCACGGGAAGGCAGCGGATCCGGCCTCATCCGGGACATCCGGCATGTACCCCTCGAAACGTTTGTTGATCTCGGGGATGGCGACGTCGACCCCCTCCTGAACCTCCCAGATCGAGACGATCGGGAAGACCCTGGCAAACAGCATGTAGAGGAGCGCAAAGGCCGCAAGACACCCCGCCGTGACCGACCATTCCACCCAGGTCGGGTTGTAGATCCCCGTGGGCCAGGGCAGGCGGGGATGGATCAACGTCGGGACCACGATCAGGAACCGTTCGATCCACATCGACACCAGGATCAGGACCGATGCGACGACGCATCCGGTGACCGTCCTTCCCTTCGGGAAGGAAAGAATGACCAAGGGGACCAGGAACCCCCCGACGATCATCCCCCAGAAGGGAAGGGCAAACTCCCCGGTCACCTTCTCCATGACCGAGGCCATGATGCTCGGCTCGTTACCGGTGATCTCCACGAGGTAGATGTTGAAGGTGAAATAGATCATGAGCGCGGTCATCACAAGCAGGATCAGGGCCAGGTTGTTGAAGTGGATATCCTTCAGGATCCCCTCCAGGTGAAACGCCTTCCGGATGATGGCCATGGCGATCATCAGGCCGGCGAGTCCGGAGAAGATCGCGCCCACGACGAAGTAGGGGCCGAAGATCGTGCTGTGCCAGCCGGGTTGCAGGGTCGTGGCGTAGATATAGGCGACCACCGTGTGGACGGAGATCGCGATGGGGATGATCAGGATCGCCATCACCGAGATCCAGAACTCCAGCCGGTGCTTCTGCCTCTGTGTCCCCTGGTAGCCGAGCGCCAGGAGCGTGTAGAGCCACACCCAGCCGATCTTCCGATCCCTCAGGATCGCGCAGTCCGGGATCAGCGGGAGGTACAGGTAGATCAAGCTCCCGGTGAGGTAGGTGCTGATGCAGCAGACGTCCCAGAGAATCGGGGACTGCAGGCGGCCATGCTGGATGACGAAAAGCAGGCGATCCGGCCTCCCCAGATCGATGATGACCGAAAGGGCGCCGAAGATGAGGGCGAAGACGGTGATCACCTCCGCGCAACGGGTGACCGGCCTGCGCCATTCGGCATTCGCAACCCGGAGGATGGCCGAGATCAGGGTCCCCGCGTGGCTGATCCCGATGAAGAAAACGAAGTTGGCCATGTAGACACCCCAGTACACGGGGCGATTCATGCCGGTCGTGCCCAGGCCGTGGACGAACTGCTGGACGTACGCGTAGACCCCCACCGCCATGACCATGAGCAGGCCGGCGGCGGCGAGGTAGAACCCCCTCCCGCCCTTCCCGATCGGATCGAGGATGGGCTTGATGGAAAACGAGAAATCATTCACTCCTGCCATTTCGCCTCCCGCAGGTAGATGACCTTGGGATGGGTCCCGAGCTCCTCCTGAAGCCGAACCGCGCGGGGACTCTTCGCCAATTGGGAAAGCTCGGACTCCGGGTCGTTCAGGTCCCCGAAGGTGATCGCGTCCGCCGGGCAGGCCTGGGCGCACGCGGGAAGCCTCCGGACGTCCGCATCGGTCATCGCGCGCCCTTCCGCGCGCGCCGTTTCCCGCGCCTGCCGGATCCGGTGGTGACAGAAGGTGCATTTCTCCACCACGCCCTTCGGGCGGGTCGCCACATTCGGATTGAGCGTATGGCGGGCCGCCTCGGACCAGTCGGGAGCCTGCCAGTTGAAGTAGCGGCGGGTGTAGGGACAGGCCGTGGTGCAAAAACGGCATCCGATGCAACGGGCCCACATCTGGGCCACGATCCCTTCCTCGTTGATGTAGGTTGCCCCCACGGGGCAGACCTTCACGCACGGCGCGTTGTCGCAGTGGTTGCAGGGCGTCGGGATGAACTGCCCCTTCAGGTCGGGGTACTCGCCCTCCTCCGTCTGCAGCATGTCCATCCAGAAGATCCCGCGGCCCCGTTCGGTCTGGTCGGCCCCGGCGATCGGCACGTTGTTCTCCGTCTTGCAGGCGACGACACACCCCTGGCAGGCCGTGCACCGGTCCAGGTCGATCGCCATCCCCCATCGGGGCTTGCGCGTCCCGCCCGGGGCAGGCGACGGCGCGTCCTCCTGCGCGAGCGCGCGCCGGGGACGCAGGAGGGGGAGCGCGACGAATGCCGCGGCACCGGCCGCCAGAGCCGCGATCTGTCGCAGGGCCCCCCGGCGCTCCGGGTTGGGGGGCGGCGCTTCCGGCTGCGTCGGGGCCGACCGCGCCGGGGCCGGCGACACCGGGTTCGAACGGGGTGCGGATTCGTCAGAGGCCATCCTCACGCCTCCTTCCCGATGCGCGCGCGCGTCCCCTGAAGCGCGAAGATCCCCGCCAGGGGATCGCTCGCCACAGCCAGGAGCCCGTACCCGCCGGGAGCCTCCAGCACACCCGGCCGAGGGGGCCACTCGCCATACCCTAGGGGGAGCCCGGCGGTCCCCGGCCGGACCCCCGGATGCAGGAACGCCGTGAGCCGACGTCGGCCGGCAGGCGTCTCCACACGAACCCCGTCCCCGCCGCGGATCCCGAGCCGGTGGGCGTCCGATGGATTCAGCTCAACCCGTTCCCGCCATGCATCGCGTCCCGCGGAGGGCAACTCGCGCAATCGTGGCAGGTGCCGGATCCCCCCCTCCGCGTACGCGACGCCCCGGTACGCGACCAGAAGGAACGGGTAGTCGACCTCGCCCCCCGCGAACTGCGGCGGCTCCCAGTGCGGGAGGCACAGGTCGTCCCCGCGGGTCTGGACGCCTTGCGCCACCAGCCACGCCTCCATCGAGGAAGCGTCCGGGAACGCCGCGGCGAGCCGCTTCTCGATCGCCTGCGAGAAGAACTCGAACTTCCCCGAAGCGGTCGGGAACGCCCCCTCCCATTGTCCGAAGGGGTAGCCCCGGGCCTCCCAGATCCCTTCCTGCTGGAGTTTCCGGATGAACTTCTGCGTCGTCGGCTCGAGGATCGATCCGGTCTGCGCCTCCTGGACCCCCTTGAGCCGCTCGACGATGGCGTCCCGGTACCCGTCCCACGGGAATGCGCGCGCCACGGGATCCCCGAGGGCGCGGGCGAGGCGGATCACCACATCCCCGACGGCGAGGGAGTCCCGCGGGGGATCGACGACGGGCTGGCGCAGTCCCAGGATCGGGTATCCGACGGATGGGACCGGCTCGACCGGCTCCCAGCGCTCCAGGTAGGTCGGCTCGGGCAGGACGAAATCGGCCCAGATCGTCGACTCGTCCGGCAGGGGGGAGAAGCTCACGACGAGGTCGACCTTCCGGAGCGCCTCGATCCAGCGGCCGCCGCCGGGCTTGGAGAAGACCGGGTTCGAGCGGTTCAGGAAGAGGGCGCGGGCGGGGTACGGCTTCCCCGACAGGACCGCCTCCGGGAACTCCTGGATGCAGCCGCGCGCGAGGGGGCGGGACACCCCTGCCCCGTCCAGGCGCGGCGCGGCCGCCCCGGCGCGCGCCGCGTCGTCCGGTTCGACGGCGGCCCACGACGCCAGGGGAGCGGGGCGCTGCACGAGCAGCCCGCCCGGGCACTCCAGGCTTCCCAGGAGGGCGTTGAGGGCGTGTATCGACATGGCGGTTCCCAGGCCGTTGGTCGCGGCGGCCGCGCCGCCGTCGGCCAATGCGACGGCGGGGCGGTTGTCGACCATCTCGTGCGCGAGGCGTTCGACGGTCCGGGCCGGGACATGGGTGAGAGCCTCGACCCGATCGGGCATGTATTCCGCCAGGACGTCCCGGAACCCCCGGTGCGCGCGCCCGTCCTCGCCCGTCCACGGCTCGAAGCCGAAGCTCCTCTCCCGGACGAAGTCGGCGTCGAAGATCCCGTCCCGGACCAGGACGTGCCCGATCCCGAGGGCGAGCGCCCCGTAGGTGGCGGGTTCGATCGGGACCCACTCGTCCGCCTTCGCCGCGGTCACCGAGAACCGAGGCGACACCTGGACGAACTTCACTCGCCGTCCCGGCATCCCCCGGCGCAGGTGGCTCGACGCGCGCGTCAGGTGGATCGACTGGCACCACGATTCGAACAGGGACGCGCCGAACCCCAGGACGTACCGCGTCCGCTCCCAGTCGTAGGCGGGGATCTCCGGGACGCCGTGCATGTACGTCATCGCCAGGAGCTTCCCCCCGTCGGACGTCGCGCGGTGGTCCATGTGGTTCGGGCTTCCGTACGCATCGAGGAACCGCGCCCACAGGTCGCGTGTCATTCCGCGCGGTTCGCCGTCGAGCACGACCACGCCACGCCCCTCGCCGCGCGCGCGCAGGTCGCGCAGGACGGAGGCGATCTCGCCGATCGCCTCGTCCCAGCCGACCTCCTTCCAGCGGCCGCTCCCCCGCTCCCCGTCGCGGCGACGGGGGGCGAGGATGCGGTCCGGGTGGTAGAGCATCCCCAGCCCCGCCTGTCCCTTGGGCCCGAGCCCGCCCCGGTTGACCGGGCAGGCGGGGTTTCCCTCGATCTTGACCGCGCGCCCTTCCGCCACGCGTACGCGGATCCCGCACCCGGCCTGGCACTGCCCGCACACGCTGGGAACCCACTTCTCCTGCCCGAGCATTCCGGAAGATCCATCGGGAAGCGCGGGCCTGCGCAGGGCGTACGGATCCTCCTCCTCGCCGCACCCCGGCAGAAGGAAGGCGCCCGCCGCAACCCCGGCGCCCTTCAGGAACCCCCTGCGCGTGACCCCTTCCATGCGTCCCCCTCTCACCCGACTCACTTGTGGCACCGCAGGCAGTCGTTGCTCGCCCCGCGCTCGCGGTGGCACGCCATGCACGTTCCCATGTCGAGATGGCCGATCTGCGGAAGCGTGACCGGCGCCTCGGCATCCTCCATCGCCCCGTGGCACTCGGCGCATTCCATCTTGGCGTCCCGGACGTGTGAGGCATGGGAGAAGTAGACGTGGCCCGGGAGGCGATTGACGCGCACCCAGGGGATCTCCTGGCCGCGCTGCGCATACTCCCGGACCCGCGGCTCGTCCGGGTGCTCCCCCTGCGGCTCCTCGTGGCACTGCATGCAATACTTGACCGGGGGGAATGTCGCGTGCGGGGACTCCCCGACGCGCTTGTGGCAGTCCGCGCACTCCATCTCCTCGCCGGAGACATGCACCCTGTGGCTG
Organism: Planctomycetota bacterium; assembly: GCA_016206515.1. Lineage (GTDB taxonomy): Bacteria > Planctomycetota > SBBH01 > SBBH01 > JACQRN01 > JACQRN01. The sequence goes on from JACQRN010000221.1 coordinate 10,862, forward strand.
AACGCGATCGGCTGGACGACGGGGTGCGGACGGGGGCGCAACGACACCCACGCGACGGCGCACGCCGCAGCCGCGAACAGGAGTGCCCCGACGCAGAAGGCCGCGACCCGCCTGCCAGGCTTCCTACTGGTAGACATGCAGACTCCCCTCGCTCGCCGGAAGAAGGCTCATCCCGAGATAGGTGAACACCACCGCGCAGAACGCCCCGACGAGCACCCCCATCGCCCGGCGCTCCCGCCACCCCTCCATCAGGCGCAGGTGGAGATAGAGGACGTAGGCGAGCCAGCTCACCAAGGCCCAGTTCTCCTTCGGATCCCAGGACCAGTAGCTCCCCCAGGCGTACTTCCCCCAGACACCTCCCATCACGAGCCCCGCCGTCAGGGCGCAGATGCCGAAGACGGCGGACCGGTGCGCGTGGCGAGCGAACGCGGACGGCCGCGCGTCCCCGGGCGGGGCGCCCCGCATGCGGAGCCACGCGGGGGAGAGCAGCGAGAGCAGCGCCAGGCTGAAGGAGACGAAAAGCGCCGCGTAGGCGACGAAGTAGGTCACCACATGCGGGACGAACCACCCGCTCTGGAGCGCCGGGGGGAGGTTCACGATCCCGACGTCCGGCCGCCAGAGGGCGTACCCCAGCCCCGCCAACGAGACCCCCGCAGCGCAGGGGATCAGGATCCCCAGACCGTGGACCCCCACCAGCACAACCGTCACGACCGTCACGCACCACGGATAGAAAAGCAGGGTCTCGTACAACGTCTTGAAGGGGGGACGCCCCCCCTCGATCCAGCGTCCCGCGAGAATCACGCTGTTCAGGACGAGCGCCGCGACGAGGGGCCAGAGCCCCGCGTGCGCGGCGGCCTTCCCCCTCCGGAGGAGCGCCATCGCCGATACGAGCAGCGCCGCGCCGTGGCAGGCGGCCAGGACGGCCACGAGGGACGCCCCTCCCGTCACGGTGTCAGCCCCCCGAGCCGCGGCCGGATATAGAAGACGAAGACCGCGCCCGCGACGATCATGACGAATCCGGCGAAGACCCACGGCAACCCGGGATCCTTCACCGCCAGGAATCCGGAGTAGGTGGGATCGTCCGCGGAGTAGTTGGCCTGGTAGAAAAGCCACCCCTTGTAGGGAAGCGGATGGTTCACCTCGACGTTCCCCTGGAGAACCTCCCTCCCCCCCTCCAGGATCGCCAGGCGGCTCCGGAACGATTTGACGTCTCCCGGGTCCGACCCGAAGTGCTCGACTTGGAACCGGTCGAGCCTGACGGCGAATCCCAGGGGGAACATCCCCCCCTCCTCCGCGGCGATCGCATAGGTCGTCTCCCCTTCGTGGAGTTCCATACTCCCCGTGACCCCCGCCAGGTTGCCGACGAGCCCACCGCACAGGATGACGACAACCCCCATGTGCGACGCCA
>JACQRN010000222.1 GCA_016206515.1 Planctomycetota bacterium
GCACAACCCCAGAGCCACCTCCGCGAACGCGGCGCCTGCCTCCCGGTCGAGATCCGGCGCCTCCGCCACGGCACGGATCCCCGCCGCCGCCCGAAGTCTCCCGGCAAGCCCCGGCGGGTACGGGACGGTCCTCCCCGCGACGAACCGTACCGCCCCCGGCTCGCGCTCTCCCGCGATCTCCACGAGCGCGGCGTCGACGCCGTCCATCGATGTGCCAGAGATCAGACCGAGGTAGAGACCCATCGTCAGGACTGGAATGCGGAAGGAGACATGAACGCCGGGCCCGAAACCCTCGCTTTGTGTCGTCCCGAGGAGCCCTCGATCCGCGATCCGGCGACGAGGGACCTGTGTTCTGCGGAAGGGCAACAAACATAGATCCCTCGGGCCGCGGGAACATTGCGACCCTCGGGACGACAGGAGTAGATGGAACCGGCGGAGGATCTCATCCGCGACGATCGACCCCGCGCAGCGCCAGCGCCACATCCCAGTTGGAGGCATCAAGCATCTTCCGCGCGCGGGAAGCCGTCACCCCCCCAAGATCCGCCACGATCCGCACCGCCCTCTCGCGCAGCTTCGCCGATGCGGTGCGCAGGTGCGTCATCCGCCCCTCGCGGACGCGGCCGGCCAGGAGCATGGCGCCGGTCGTGATGTGATTCAGGGCGATCTTGCACGCGGTTCCCGCCTTCAGGCGCGTCGAGCCGGCCACGACCTCCGGACCGGGGTCCATGGCGACCCGGACGTCCGCGCGCGGCACGCCGGCCCCTTCACCGCATGTCACGAGGACCGTCCGCGCGCCCGATCGCCGCGCGCGGTCGAGCACCCCCGCGACGTACGGAGTCTTCCCCGAGGCGCTCACGCCGACGACGAGATCCCACGGGCCCGGACGGAGGTGCGCGAGATCCGTCACGCCGCGGCGGCGGTCGTCCTCCGCCCCCTCCACGGGGCGCACGAGCGCACGGTTTCCGCCGGCGATCATCCCCCGAACGCGCGCACGCGACAGGCCGAACGTCGGTAGGCACTCGGCAGCCTCCTGGACCGCCAACCGCCCGCTGGTGCCGGCCCCCGCGAAGATCCAACGGCCTCCCGCGAGCCATGTGGCGGCAGCGAGCCGCGAGGCGCACGAGATCGCGCCGGCGGCCGATCTCGCCGCGCGGACGGCGAGCGCATGGTCGCGCAGGGACTCCCGGATCCAAGGGTCGAGCCCCGCGCGCGCCCACGCCGCGGAACGGGGGTGGATCCCCTCGGTCCGGGGGGGCGCGCGTCTCACGCCCACCGCTCGCCATCGAACCGGACACGGCGCATCCCGCCACGCTCGATCGCGACGGGTTCGAGAGGGAAGCCGAGCCCCGCGAGGACCGTCCGCGCGCGGACGGACAGGCGGCCTGGAGCGGCGACCAGGAGCGTCCCCCCCGCGCCGGCGCCGCACAGGCGCGCGGCGCATCCGGCCTCCCCCAGCGCGGAGATCGCGCGGTCGACGCGCGGCGTGCTGACGAACGGTCCCAGCGACCGCCGCGCCTCCCAGTCGAGCGCCATCGCCCGCGCGAGAGAGCGCGCCTCCCCCCTCTCGCACGCCGACATGGCGGCATCGCCTGCCAGGCGAACCCCCCCGAGCGCACGCAGGGTCCGCGCGTTCCCCTCCACGGCGCCGCGGACAATCCGCCAGTTCGGAGCCGCCGAGCGGTGCGATACGCCGGTCGGCGCCAGGTGCAGGATCGCCTCGAGACCGCCCGCCAGGCGCGGGTACGACTCGCGCGACCACACCCCCCCGCCGAAGGAGACCGCCTGCACGCCGCCCCAGACCGCGGAGATGAAATCCTGCCTCCCCGTCGGGGAGCGGATAAGGCCCGCCTCCAGGTCGAGCGCCGTTTCGACGAGTTCGTGGAGCGACCCGCGCACCGCGCCGAGGGAGCGCAGCGCGGCCAGGAGGCACATCATCAGGGCGCTCGACCCCCCGAGCCCCGAGCCGGGGGGGACCTCGCTTCCGTAGACAACCTCCCACCCGCCGCGCGCCCCCACGCGCGCCAGGACGTGCCGGAACATCTCCGGGTTCGCCTCCCCCCCGTCATCGCACCTCACCCGCAGGCCCGTCCCGCCCCGCCGCACCGCGACCCGCGCGTACTTGCGGATCGCGACGTTGACCGTCCTGCACGGTCCGAGGAGGGCGTAGACCGGCCAGATGTCGAGCGTCCCCCCCGCCAGGTCGACTCGCGCCGGGGCCCGGTAAGCGGCCCAGGTCACGACCGCCCCGCCGCGGCGATCCAGACCCCGCGCGCCCCCGCCTCGCGCAGGGCGGCGGCGCACGCCTCGGCAGTCGCCCCGGTCGTCATCACGTCGTCGACCAGGAGCACCCGGAGCCCGGCCGCCGCGGCGGTCCCCTCGAACGCGCCCGTGACATTCTTCCGGCGTTCCACATTCCCCAGATCGCGCTGGGGCGGCCCGCCGCGGATCCGCCGCAGCAGGCCGGGACGCCACGGCCGCCCCAAACCCGCGGCGATGCGGCGACCGATCCAGACCGCCGGGTGCACGGGTTTCAGCAGCCGGCCGAGCGTCTGGGGGACGGTGGTCACCGCGTCGAGACGCGCCGCAAACGGCTCCGCGCGAACGCGCTCCAGGAGCCGGTCCGCGATCAGGCGCGCAAGCCCCTCGACCTCCTGGAACTTCAGGGCGTGCAGCGCCTCCCTCACGGGCCCTTCGTACACCGCCCAGGCGACCGCCCGGCGGTACGGGCGCCCCCGCCGGCAATCCCCGCAGGGGCGCGGCCTTCGATGCTCGCCAAGAAACCGCCCGCACCGGAGACAGTCCGCCCCGCGCAACATCCGGACCTTCCCGGCGCACCCCTCGCAGAACAGGCCGTCCTCCGCGCCGACGGCGCCGCACCCCCAGCAACGTGGGGGGACGATCAGATCCGTAAGCGATAGAGCCAGCGCCCCTCTCACGATCGGAAATGGTACAGGGGAGGGAAGCCTCCGGCAGATCCGGTTCGAGTAGGAGCCTCCCGCGCTATTCTGGGCGCGCCCCGATGCGCCCACGGCACGCCGCACGACACCTGCTTGCCGTACCGGCCCTCCTCCTCGTGCTGGCGGCGTTCGCCGAGGAACCCTCGGCGCGCGTCACCACGCCGTGGATGATCGTTCCCCTGGTCGAGGCCGGGCCGGAGGTCGGCATCGGGGGCGGTGCGCAATTTCTCCACGCGAACATCCTCGGAGGAAAGGAGTTCTTCCGCCTCGTCGCGGAGGGATCGAGCGAGGGGCAGGAGTGGTACGAGATGGAATACGAGGACCCCGCCATCGCCGGGTCGGCGTATGCCGCCCATGCGCGGGCGTTGCGCCGGATCGTCCCCAACCGCAGGTTCTTCGGCTACGGCGGGCGAACCGACGAGCGGGACGAGACGGACCACAAGATCAAATCGAGCTCCGTGTCACTGCGCATGGACCATCGCCTGACCGAGAGGGTCGGCGCCTGGGGGGCGCTCTCCTACCGCGACGTGCGGACCGGCACCGGCGCCCTGCGCCGCGTCACGGACACGAGCACGCGGTTCCCGGACCTCCCCGGGATCGAGGGAGGGCACGTCCTGGCCGCTAGCGGCGGGGCGGTACTCGACCGCGTCGTGTGGTACCGCAACACCGCCGGGTACGACGTCTATCCGCGATCCGGGGGGCGTCTGGAGGGGGCCATCGAGACCTCGGGGCTCGACACCGGGGACTTCCAGAAGACGCAGTTCCACATCGCGGGTTCTGCCTACCGCCCCCTTGCGCGAGAGGGGCATGTCCTGTGCGCCCGGATCGCGGCGGATACGGTCCCCACCCGGCAAAGCGCGTTCTGGGACATGCCGTCCCTCGGGGGGCGCGACACGCTGCGCGGGTACATCGACGACCGCTTCGTCGGTCCCTACCGGCTATACGCCAACCTGGAGCACCGCTTCCCGCTCTTCGAGGGCCACGTCAACCGTATCGTGCAGGGGCTCCACGGCGCCCTCTTCGTGGACGTCGGGCGGGTCTGGGCCCGCCACGAGCCGCTCACGCTGACCCACCTGGCCGCGAACGGCGGCGTGGGACTCCGC
>JACQRN010000024.1 GCA_016206515.1 Planctomycetota bacterium
AACAACCACCCGGACCTGCGCGTGCGGATGGGACAGCTGTGCACGGCGGTGCGGCTGGTGTACGCCTCCACCTTTACGCAGAAGGCGCGGCGCTACCTCGAGGCGGCCCCCTACCGCGTCGAGGAGGAGAAGATGGCGGTGATGGTGCAGCGCCTCGTCGGGCGCCAGCACGGCCGGTACTTCTACCCCGACATCTCCGGCGTCGCCCAGTCGTATAATTTCTACCCGTTCGGACCGGTGCGCCCCGAGGACGGCTGCGCGCAGGTCGCGCTCGGCCTGGGCAAGGCGGTCGTCTCCGGGGGGGATGCGTTGCGGTTCTGCCCGAAGGCCCCGCGCGTCGTCCCGCAGCTCGCCTCCCCGGAGGTCGCCCTGCGGACGACTCAGCGCGCCTTTTACGCCCTCGACCTCGGCGAGCCGAGGCTGCGGGTGTACGAGGAGGCGAACCTGGTGGAACTCGGCCTGGAGGTGGCCGAGGAACACGGCGTCCTGGACCTGTTGGGAGGCGTCTACAGCGAGGAGGACGGCGTCATCCGGGACGGCCTGCAGCGTCCCGGACAGCGTCTCGTCACGTTCGGCCAGGTGCTGCGCTGGGACGAGTACCCCCTCTCGCGCGTCCTGGACGAGATTCTCCGGATCGGGCAGGAGGGGATGGGGTGCCCGGTGGAGATCGAGTTCGCCGCGTCGCGCCCCTCCCAGCCGGGCGCGCCGATGGAGTTCTCGTTCCTGCAGCTTCGCCCCCTGGCCGCCGCGGAGAGGGAGGTGTCCGTGTCGGTGGACGCGCCCGGCGCGGACGCGCTGTGCGGCAGCCGGTTGGCGCTCGGGCACGGGCGACTGCAGGGCCTGTGCGACGTGGTCTATGTCTCGCCCGCCCGTCTGGACCGCTCGCGCACCGCCGAGGTCGCCCAGGAGGTCGGCGCGTTGAACGACCGCATGGCACGGAGCCGGATCCCGTACGTCCTGATCGGTCCCGGCCGCTGGGGGTCCACGGACCCGTCGCTCGGGATCCCGGTCGGATGGGAGCAGATCTGCGGGGCGAAGCTCATCGTGGAGACGCCCCTGCAGGGGATCGAGGTCGAGCCCTCCCAGGGATCGCACTTCTTCCACAACCTGACGGCGATGCGGATCGGGTACCTGACGACCGGCGCCACGCGCGCCGAGGGCGCGGTCGATTGGGCTTGGCTCGACCGCCAGAACGCAGTGCAGGAGAACGGCTCCGTCCGTCACGTGCGCCTCGACGGGTCCCTGGACATCCGGATCGACGGCCGCACCCGCCGCGCGGTCGTCCTGAAGCCGGGTGTCGGCGGCGCGGAGGACAACCTGGTGGAAGCGGAGCCCTGAAGCGCGGCGGGCCGCCCGAGGGCGGCCCGCGCGATCCTGATCCGATCCCTGCTGAGGGTTTACCAGATCCCCTGGTCGAGCATCGCGTCGGCGACCTTCACGAAGCCGGCGATGTTGGCGCCCGCGACATAGTTGCCCGCCATGCCGTAGGCGGCGGAGGCCTCGACGCACGATTTGTGGATCGACTTCATGATCCTGCCCAGATGCCCGTCCACCTCCTCGCGGGACCACGACATCCGCAGGGAGTTCTGCGACATCTCGAGCCCCGAGGTCGCCACGCCCCCCGCGTTCGCCGCCTTGCCGGGGCCGTAGAGGATCTTCTTCTGCAGGAAGAGGTCGACCCCCTCCGGGGTGGTCGGCATGTTGGCCCCTTCGGCCACCAGCCCCACCCCGTTCCGGAGCAGGTTCTGGGCGTCCTTCCCGTTGATCTCGTTCTGCGTTGCAGACGGGAAGGCGCAATCCGCCTTGATGTCCCAGACGGGGTTCGACGTGGCGCCGCGCTCGATCGGCGTGTACTCGGAGCCGCGGAACTGCTTGGCGTACTCCTCGATCCGCCCGCGGCGGACGTTCTTGAGGTCCATGACCCACGCGAGTTTCTTCGTGTCGATCCCGGCCGGGTCGTGGATGCACCCGTTCGAGTCCGACAGCGTGACCGCCTTGGCCCCCAGATGGATCAGCTTCTCGACGGTGTACTGGGAGACGTTCCCGGAGCCCGACACGAGGCAGGTCTTCCCCTGGAGCGTCTGCCCCTTCGTCCCGAGCATCTCGCCAGCGAAATAAACGGCGCCGTACCCGGTCGCCTCGGGGCGGATGAGGGACCCGCCCCAGTTGCGCCCCTTGCCGGTCAGGACCCCCTCGAAGCGGTTGGTGAGCTTCTTGTACTGGCCGAACAGGTATCCGATCTCTCGCCCCCCCACCCCGATGTCGCCGGCGGGGACGTCGGTGAACTGGTTGATGTGACGGTACAGCTCGGACATGAACGACTGGCAGAACCGCATCACCTCGTCGTCCGACTTCCCCTTCGGATCGAAGTCGGAGCCTCCCTTGGCGCCGCCCATCGGGAGGGTCGTCAGGGAGTTCTTGAACACCTGTTCGAAGGCGAGGAACTTCAGGATCCCGAGGTTCACGCTCGGGTGGAGGCGCAGCCCCCCCTTGTACGGGCCGATCGCGCTGTTCATCTGGATGCGGAACCCGCGATTGACGCAGATCTCCCCCCGGTCGTTGGTCCACGGGACGCGGAACAGGATGACGCGCTCGGGTTCGACGAGGCGTTCGAGGATGCGCGCCTTGCGGTACGCGGGGTTCTTCTCGATGACCGGCCAGACCGACTCGACGACCTCCTGAACCGCCTGGTGGAACTCTGGTTCCGCCGGGTTCTTCGCCTTCACCATCGCGACCAGATCCTGGGCTCCGCTCGACATTCCCACATCCTTTCTGGGGACACCCCCGAAACGGGACGACACGCTACTCCACGGGAAGTGCCGCGGCAAGGTTTGGGGGCACACGACACGGGCGCGATCACCGTGCCGAGTGTGGAATCCGGACCCGGCCTGTCCGGGATCGTCCGGTGCCTATGGTGTCGCGGCGCGCTGGCGCCGTGGCTGTGCGAGCGGGGCCGCCTGCGGCGTCGACGCGGCGTAGTTGAGGAGCATCCCCATCTGCCGGGAGAAGTCGTGCTCCGTCCCCCCCAGCGGCGATTTGAAAAAACAGGCCAGGTGGGGCATGAGCCCCTTCTCCCCGCGGTGGTGCGCGAGCTGGGCGAGGCGCACGAGGTCGAGGACAAGCGGCGCGGCGAGCGCCGAGTCGCACCCCTGCCACGTGAACTGGAGCGACATGCGCGTGCCGAGGAACCCCTCGAAGTGGATGAAGTCCCACGCGGTCTTCCAGTCCCCCAGCGACGGGACGTAGTCGATCCGCACCCGGCTGTGCATCCCGGGATCGCGCAGGATCGAGCGCAGCACCTCGTCCTTGTTGCGCAGCTTCGCCCGCGCGTGCTCCGGATGGACGAGCACCTCCCCGTCGCCGTTCCCCAGGATGTTGTGTCCCTCCCAGGAGAGGACACGCAGGCGCCGGTGGAGGAACATCGGCGCGAGCACGGTCTTCAGGAGCGTCTCCCCGGTCTTCCCGTCCTGCCCCATGTGCGGCACGCCGCGCCCGAGGGCGACCGCCTGGAGCGCGGGAAGGGACGACCCGGTCGACGGGGTGAAATTGACATACGGACATCCGGCGCGCATCGCCGCCCAGGCGTACAGGACGCTCGCGGGGATGCGGGGGCCTTCGGGCTTGGACGCTGCTGCCTCCAAGCGGTCCGGGTCGGCCCCCCACGACGCAGATTCCTCCTCGTCCGGCATCGCCTCGGTGGAGGCGACGTTCACGACCACGAGGTCGTCCAGGCGGCGCCGATCGCGGAAGCGCGCGAGGTCGGACTCGATGCGCTCCCGCGCGGCGCAGGCGCTGTCGAACCGGACGGAGCGCTCCGCGCGGGTCTCGACCGCCTCCCCGCACCCGAAGGAGACGCCGTCGGTCACGTCGGCGTCCATCCCCGCCAGCGCGTCGGACACCGCTGCCGCCATGTCGCGGGGAATTGCCCCTCCCCTATTCGCGATCGACTGTGCGGCATGGTCCCAGCGGCCGCGCGCGACCTCCGCGCCGCCGAAGACGAGATCCCCGGGCTCCGCTAGGTTGAGTGCGTCGAACGGTTCCCCGGAGGTGACGAGCCCCGTCCCCGGCGCCAGGCCGCGCGCGAGCGCGACCGCCCCCGCCGCGGCGGTCGTGGCGACCTGGCCGTACGCCCCGACGAACCAGACCCCGATGCGGCGTCCGCTCACCTCCGCGCTCCCCTGCGCTCCAGCCCCGTTACGCTGTTCTGCAACGCCAGCAGGGCCAGAGACGTGGCGTAGGTGGTGTCCCCCTCCATCCAACGCGGGGAGTGGTCGTTCTTCCAGTACCCGTCGGGCTGCTGCAGGGCGAGGAGCGCGTCACCCATCTCCGCCGCCCAGTCGTGCGAGACGCCGTCCGGCGTGACGACCGCGCCGTGGCCGTACGCCAGGTGCGCCTTCGAGAAGGCGTGCAGGTAGTAGTAGAGCCCTTGCTGGCCGAGATCCCGGTTGTGCCGGTCGCTCAAGCCGGGGTTCTCGTCCGTCGTGTAGTGGTCCCGGATCCATCCGAGCGCCCCGAGGACCCGCGCGTCGTCCTTGTCGACCCCGGCGTAGAGGAAGGAGAGAAGCCCCTCGTACGTCATGCTCCCATAGGAGGGGAGCACCCGGCGCCCCTGCTCGTCGGTCGTCTCGGCGGCCTTGCTCTCCCCCACCCGGTACATGAACCCGCCGTCGTCTCCGTACCCCCGGACCTCGGGCGAAAGCGGGTTCGACTCGGACCGGTTCTGGAGGCGGGTGAGGAACGACTCCGCCGCGCGCATCCTCTCACGGTCCGGGCTGAAGTACCCGGCCTCCTCGGCGGCGTGCAGGGCGTCCAGCGCGAACGCCGTGTTCCCCAGGTCCACGGGATGCTCCCGCGTCTCCCCGGCGGCGGGCTCGTACCCGAACCCTCCGTAGTTGCGCAGGTCCGTCGGGTCCATCACCTGCCCCGACGCGACCGCCGTGGCGGCCTGACGGATGGCGTCCCCCAGGTCCGCGCGGTCGAGCGCCACGAGCGCCATGATCGCGCAGGAGGTCATGTAGTTCGCGTTCCCCATCTCGACGTTGTAGATCGCCCCGTTCGGCCGGCGGTGCCGCAGGAGGTAGTCGACCCCGCCCTGGACCGCCTCCGGGTACCGGTCCACGGCGTCCCCCTTCGCGATGGCGGTCAGCGCCAGCGCCGTGAACCCCACCATCGGCGCGTCCACCCCCCAGGCGCCCCGGTCGTCCCCCGCCTCGTGGTGCTGCCGGGCGACGAGCCATGCGAGAGCGCGGTCGCGCGCCTCGCGGTAGCGCGTCGTGTCCGGTGCGGCCTCGGTCGTGGGAGATTCCACGAACGCCGCCGCTGGGGATTCCCCGCCTCCCCCGCATCCGGCAGCGCCAAAAAGGAGTGCGGCGGATGCGATCGATGCGGCAGTCGGCGAAGCGCGAAGCGTCCAGCGTCCAGCGTGGTTCTGCAATAGATGTCCCTTACTCATGGTCGTTTCCTCCCGTGTGTTCGGACACATTCAACCGCTCGAAATAGCGCGTTACGACCTGCCGCACATTCGGCGGCAGGTCCTCCTGGTTTCCGGCGAGATCGGCATGGGATCCCGCGCTGGCGGCCGGGCGGCGTCCGGACGCGGGAATGCGCTCGGCGACCGGTCTCCTGGCTCCCCCCTGGCCCCGCACGGAGTCCTCTTCTTTCCTGCCTCCCCCGGAGCCGGGGGGCGCTTCCCGCCGCGTCACCCGATCCACGCGAGCGTTCCTCCACGAGGCGCTCATCGTGGAGACGCGCCTCCACGAGCGCCAGCCGGGCGCGCAGGGGATCGCGTTCCGGGGAGGCCTCGGCGCTCGCGGCCAGCTCGCCGCGGAGTCGTGCGGCCTCGGTCTCCAGATCCTTCACGGATGCCGCGCGGGTCCCGGCGCGCGCCGGGCGGGTCGGCGCGCCGATCGAGCCCCCTCGTGCGGCCTCGGCGCCGACGGGGGCGTCCCCGTCTCCCGCTCTCCAGGGGGACGACGCGCCGGCCATGCTGCGCGGCAACGGCGCGAGCGCGACGGCGAGCGCCAGGAGGAGCGCAGCGGGGACGGTACGCCATGCCGCGCCGAGGCGCAGGCGCAGGCGCGGCTCGGCATGGGTGGAGGCCACCTCCAGGATCAGGGGCGCCCAGAGGGAGCGTCGACCCGAGGCGGACAGGTCGTAGGCGGATAGCCAGGATCCGCCGGCGCCCGTGCGCTCGTCGATCCATCCGGCGACGCGCGCGGGATCCCGGACCGTGAGCCACCCCGCCGCGGCGAACGACGCCGCGGCGGCGGCGGTCACTCCCGCGCCAGCGGCCAGGAGGATGGCGGGGTCCGCCGCCCCGAGCCGTTCGAGGGCCGCCGCTGCCGGCAGGAGCCAGGCGGCGACGGGGATGGTCTGGAGGACGCCGCGCGCGCCCAGGATGAGAACCAGGCGCCGGGCCGCCCTGTGCTGGACCGCGAGCACGCCGTCGGCGGTCGCGATCACCGGGGCGTCTCCCCGGACGGCGGGGCCGGGGAGTCGGACGGAGCGCGCCCCTCCTGCCCCCCCTCCGGCGTGACGACCATGCTCTCCCCAGACTCCCGGATCTTGCGAAGAAGCGTCTCGACGTCGGCGCGCGGTGTCGGGACCATCCGGAGGGTCACGGCGGTTCCCTCCGGGGGGAGCCGCTCGGGGTTCGTCTGGAAGGAGGTGTCGTCGTACCCGTACTGGGAGGCGGTGTGCAGCACGGCGGTCTCCCGGTAGAAGGTCGTGATGATGATCCCGTTGGCGTCTGCGCCGTACACGTCGCGCACGGTCCCGTCGGGAAGGGTGTCCCGGAAGAACTCCGAGCCGGTGAAGACCCAGGAGCGGCGATCCATCTCCTTCTCCTCGTGGACGTTGACGATAAGTTCCTCCGCCCGGACGCGGTGTTCAACCTCCGCCTCCTCCCCCTCCTTCTCCCCGGTCCAGGCGACGTAGATGTCGACGAAGTCGCCGCGCGGCGCGTTCTCCTCCGGCCGCAGATGCGGTGGAAGCCCGTCGCGCAGTCCCAGCATGAGGAGGGCGGCGTGGAGCTGCGACGGCTGGCACGCGACGATGAGCGCGCTCTCGTGCGTCTTGCTCCCGGGCGTACAGGCGAACAGCTCGATCAGGGCTCCCCGCTGGCAGATCTGGGCGGGGACGCTGACCTCCCCCTTGTCCAGGTCGACCCAGACGTCCCCCCAGCCGGGGACGCGCCAGGAACGCTCCGCATCACCGCCCCCCGCGCATCGCCGCACCGCGTTCAGGTAGGCGCCTCGCGCCTCCTCGAACGGCGCCTCGGACCGGGCCCGGACGGCCGCCGACGTGGCTCCCTGGAGCGTACCCAGGGCCGCGGTGACCCCGCGCACGGGAGCGTCGGCGCCGAAGCGTCCCGCGACCGCCTCCTCAAACAGGCCCCCGGAAAGGGCCGAGGCCGCGTCGAGGTCGGCGCCGAGCCCCGCGATCTCCCCCCGGAGCTCCCCCTCCGTTGCGGTCCAGGGGGAAGCGGCATCCGCGGGGATGGATGTCGCCGCGAGGAACGCGGCGTGTAGTTCGCGGCGGATCCGGTCGGAGCGCAGAAGAAGGTCGGACGTCGCGTCGTCCGCGTAGGCGATCGCGGCCTGGGCATACGTCTCGCGCCAGGCCTCGGGCGTGAGCGGCAGGGCCGGGGCGCCCTCCCCACCGCCGTGCATATGCGCCTCCTCGCCAGAGGGGGCGGGCCGCTCGATCGGGAGCGCCTCCTCCAGCGAGCGGCGGGACTGGTCGAGCAGGGCATGACAGAGCAGAAGCCCCTTCATCCCGCTGGCGCCGAAGCGGCTGTACATCGGTTCGGGGACCGGGTTTCGGCCCGCCACGTCGGCGCGTTGGACGTTCAGGAATGACTCGATCTGCCTGATCTGTTGCAGCCAGTCCCAGTGGATCGCGGCGGCCAGGGCACGGTACGTCTCCCGGTCGGGACCCTCCAGCGCCGCGCGCGCCCAGAGGAACGCCTCGGCCGACGCATCGAGGGCGCTCAGACGGTCCCGCCCCTTCTGGCGGGCCAGGACATCGCTTCCGGTGAGGTCGGAGGCAAGCGCGCGGCAGGCGGCAAGGTTCGCGAGATCCGCGGGCGGCTCCGCGGCGCTTTCCGGCCCGGCGAGTTCCTCCTGCCTGCGGAAGAACGCCTCGGCCAGCGGGCCCAGGCGCCGAAGGTTGTTCAGGACACGGGACTGCCCCGCCTCCTTCTCGCGGAGGGTCTCCTCGTCTGTCCCATAGGCGAGCACCTGCGTGCAGGACGGGGCTTGGCCGCCGACGAAGATCTCCCCCTCGGGGTCGAGCACCAGGAGCGGCGCCACCTGCGGGTACTGCCGACGGCCGTCCACCGTGCATTCGAACGTGTACCGGCCCGGCGCGAGGCGGTGGGCCCGCATCGAGCCCCGGATCTTTCCTGCCTCCGCGCGCAAGTAGTACTGCTCGATGAAGGCGCGCCGCTCGCTGCCGTCGGGCGCGGGTTCGAACTCGGCGTAGAGGCGCGTTGTCACGATCGTCCCCTCGGGCAGGTCCGTCTCCCCCTCCACGGCGACCTGGACCTCGTCGCTCCAGGGGACCGACGCGAGGGTCGCCGATACCTCAAGGCGGTAGTGGATCTGGAGAAGCACCTCGCGGGCGCGCTCCGCCAGGACGGCATCCGGGTGTCGCACGAGAGGGGCGAGGGCGCCGATGGCGCTGACGTCCGCCGCGACCAGTCCGCGTACCGCGGTATCGCGGACCGCAGGCTCCATCGAGGCAAGGTCCCGCGCGAGCGCGACAAGGCGGAGCACGGCGTGCCGCGTCTCGACGTACGCGCGGTCCTCAAGGGGAAGCCTCGCCTCCGGCGCCAGGAGGGTATCCAAAAGTTTCAGGTCGTCCGGGGAGGTGTTCTCCCACAACGCGTTGGCCGAGAGGGCCGTCCGGCGGTCCGCGCTACGGCGCCCGTCGAGCCCTGTGCGAAGCTCCGCCAACCTAGCCTGTTCCGCTTCGGTGAGGGAGGCGCCCTCCGCAAGGCACGGCGCCCCGAGACTCCCGGCCAGAAGGATGGACAGGAGTCCCTTCCGGATCAGACTCATTCGCATCCGTTTCACCTCCGTAGCGGTTCGGGCAATCTGAATGCCATGACGCACAGGATCGGCGGTTCCCCGCATCCGCAACCTATTTATGGAAGGTAGTTTATGGCTGTTCCATGCGCATCTACGACCTCTCGTTGTGCGTTGTCGCCGGGCTGGACGCACCCTGTACAGCGCTGTCGGATCCCTGTCCCTGGGGCGCGTGGCCGGAGACCAGGAAGAGGACGGCCATCCGTACCGCCAGGCCGTGCGCCGCCTGTTCGAGGATGACCGATCGCGGCCCGTCCGCCACCTCGGCGGTCAGCTCGACCCCCCGGTTGACGGGGCCCGGGTGCATGATGACGGCGCCAGGCTTCAGGCGGCGCGCGCGCGTCGCGTTCATCCCGAACATCGCGGTGTACTCGCGCAGGGAGGGGAAGAGCCCCGCGGCCTGGCGCTCGGTCTGGATCCGGAGGAAGTTGAAGGCGTCGCACCGCTCCAGCTCGCGGTCGATGTCGTGGTGGATCTCGACGCCGAGGTTTTCGAACTCCCGCGGGACAAGCGTGCTCGGCCCGACGAGCACGACCTGCGCCCCCAGGCGCAGCAGCCCCCACAGGTTCGAGCGGGCCACCCGGCTGTGCAGGACGTCCCCCACGATCGCCACGCGGAGCCCCGCGATGCGTCCGAACCGCCTGCGCAGCGTGAACAGGTCGACGAGCGCCTGCGTCGGGTGCTCGTGCGCCCCGTCCCCCGCGTTGATCACCGAGGCGGTCAGGGCGCGCGCGAGGTGGCGCGCGGAGCCGGAGGCCGGGTGGCGCAGGATGATGATGTCCGCGCCGGTCGCCTGGAGGTTCCGCGCCGTGTCGAGGAGGGTCTCCCCCTTTGTCGTGCTCGACGAGGCGACGGAGAACGGCTGGACCTCCGCGCTCAAGCTCTTCGCGGCGAGCGAGAAGGAATGCTGCGTCCGCGTGCTCGGCTCGTAGAAGAGGTTCACGACGATCTTCCCGCGCAGGGCCGGGACCTTCTTGACGCTGCGCAGCGTCACCTCGGAGAACGATTCCGCCGTGTCGAGGATCGTCCCGATCTCGCCGGCGGTCAGCTCCTCGATGCCGAGAAGGTCCTTGGCGTTCCAGGTCATCGGGGGACCTCCGCCGTCACCAGGATGCGGGGCCCCGCCGAAGCGGACCAGTCGACCTCGACGCGCTCCCCCGACGGGACGTCGCACCGGATCCCGAAGGCATCCGGCTGGATCGGCAGTTCGCGCCCCCCCCGGTCCACGAGGACCCCGAGGAGGACCCGCGCGGGCCGGCCCAGGTCGTGCAGCTCGCCGAGCGCGGCGCGGAGGGTCCGGCCCGTGTAGAGGACGTCGTCGAGGAGCAGGATCGTGGCGCCGTCGACGGAGAACGGCATCTCCGTGCGCCGGACGACCGGTTGCCGCAGGCGCATCGCCAGGTCGTCGCGGTAGAGCGTGATGTCGAGGAGTCCCATCGGGATCGTCTTCCCGCCCGCGGCCAGGGAGGAAGCGACCGCCTCCGCCAGGCGCGCCCCCCCGGTCTGGATCCCGACGAGGGCGGCGCCTGGAAGCGCGTGGGCGCGCGCCCACTCCACGATCCGCCCAACGCCGAGCCGGGTCGCCGCCTCATCGGCCAGGGTGCGCACGGCGCCTCCTCCGGGCGGGCAGCCCATAGGTCCGGATCTTGCGGTACAGGGTCCGCTCCCCCACCCCCAGGCGTCGCGCGGCCTCCTTCCGCCGCCCCCCGCACGCCTCGAGGGTCCGGGCGATCAGGGTCCGCTCGGCGTCGTCGACCGTGACGATCTCCTTGGGGAGCGCGCCTCCGGGCGAAGCGAACAGCGCTTCGGGGAGGTCGGAGGCACGGATCAGGTTCCCGCGCGCGCGGACGACGAGGGACTCGATCGCATGACGCATTTCGCGCACGTTCCCGGGCCAATCGTACCGCAGGAGGGCGTCGAGCGCCTCGGGCGCAAGGCGCAGGGAGGGACGTCCCGCGGCGCGCGCGAAGCGGGTGAGGAAGTGGTCCGCCAGGAGCGGGATGTCCCCCCGGCGCGCGCGGAGCGGCGGAAGGGGGATCGACACCCCGCGCAGGCGGAAGGCGAGGTCCTCGCGGAAGCGTCCGGAACGGAGCAGATCCTCGATCGGACGGTGCGTCGCCGCGACGACCCGGACATCGACGGGGATCGGGGTGTTGCTCCCGACCCGCGTGACCAGGCGCTCCTCCAGGACGCGCAGGAGCTTCGCCTGGACCGCAGCGGGGATGTCGGCCACCTCGTCGAGGAAGAGCGTCCCCCCGCTGGCGTATTCGAACCTCCCCTCGCGAGTCCGCACGGCGCCGGTGAAGGCGCCACGCTCGTGGCCGAACAGCTCGCTTTCCAGGACGTTGGACGAGAGGGCGGCGCAGTGGAGCGTGACGAACGGCCTGCCGCGACGCGCCGAGCGGCGGTGCAGGAGCCGGGCGAGGACCTCCTTCCCCGTCCCGCTCTCCCCCGTCAGGAGGACCGTCACACCGGTCGCGGCGGCCTCCTCGACCCGGGCGACCGCCTCGCGCCATGCGCCGGAGGCGCCGACGATCTCGTCCTCGTCCGTGCGGCGCGACCGCGCCTCCTCGAGCGCGGCGCTCGTCTGGCGCAGTGTCGCGGGCCGCGAGGCGCGCTCCAGCGCGGCGCGCGCGTCCGCCTCGCGCAGCGGGCGGGGCAGGTAGATCGCCTCGGTCCGCAGGCGCGCGAGGGCGTCCGCGGTGCGCTCCGGCGATACGACCGCGAGCCGCTCCGGAGAAGCCCCGGCCAGGAGCTCGATCCCCTCCGGGAGATCCGCGTCGGCGGCGACCACATCCACTCCTCCGCGAGGCAGGCGAAGGCAAGCCTCGGCGGGAGAACGCGCCTCCTCGATCAGGAGCCCCTCCGCCAGCGCCGCCGACCGGAACGTCGCCCTCTCGCGGGGGTCGGACAACACCAGCAGCAGGGTCCGGATCTCCCGAGAGGGGCGTCTGCGTGCAGGGTTAGGCAAGCGGGGGGAGTCTACCTCAACCTTGGGCGGTGGGGCTGCCCCGCGCCCTCCTTGTGTTCTGGATGGGTAGGATGGTGCAACGCGATGGACCCTTCAATCTTGGCGAGCGTGCTGGACGGGATCCTGCGGGCGGGACTGGCGTCCCGCTATGCGATCGGCGGCGCCGTGGCCGCGATCCACTACATGGAACCGTTTCTCACCTACGACGTAGACGTCTTTCTGGATCTGCCGGAGTCCCCTGCAGGGCTTGTGGACCTCGGGCCGCTGTACGCGCACCTGCAAGCCAGGGGGTACCGGCCGCAGGGGGAGACCGTGATGATCGACGGGATCCCGGTCCAGTTCCTCCCTGTCCACGAGGACCTCCTGCGGGAAGCGGTCCGAGAGGCAAGGGAGGTCGGGGGCGGGGACAAAGGAGAGGGCCAGGCGCCCGGCCTGCGGATCATGCGCGCCGAACACCTGCTCGCCGTGATGCTGCGGACGGGGCGCCCCCAGGATCGCGTCCGGTTCCAAAAGATGCTCACGGAGGCGACCCCGGACCGCGCGCTACTGAAGGGGATCCTGGAGCGCCACGGGCTCCGGGACACGTACCTGGATTGGGGAGGCCCCCCCCTGTGATCTCCCCGGGGACGCCGGAGGCTCTGTTTCGGGAGGCGCTCGTGGCGAAGGAGCATCGGCGCGCGCGTTTGGCCCGCCTTCCGTTCGAGGAGAAGCTGGGCATCGTCGTCGAATTGCAGCGTCTGGCGAACGTCCTGCGCGCCTCCGCAGGGAGGCCGCTGCGTCCGGTGTGGGGGGATGCGGCGCGGGTATAACGCCAACCCCTCCTACCGATGCCCCCAGCGCGGCGGCCTCTTCTCCAGGAACGCGCGCACTCCCTCAGAGGCGTCGGCTAGCGGAAGCAGGCGCGAATGGTATCTCTCCTCCGTCTTGGCGATCGCCTCGAGGGCGTCCGGGCCCAGGCATCCGTCGCGCAGGGCACCGCGCACCTGGGCGAGGACGGCGCCGCTCTTGGAGGCGATGTCGGCGGCGAGACGCGCGACCGCCTCGTCGAGCGCCGCGGCGGGATGGACCTGGTTCACCAGACCCCACTCGCGCGCCTCGGCTGCCGTCAGGCGGCGCCCCGTCAGGCAGATCTCGACCGCCCGCTTCCACCCCACCACGCGCGGCCACCAGGCGGCGGCGACCGGCGGGAGCGATCCGACGTTCACCTCCGGCTGGCCGAACGAGGCATCCTCGGAGGCGATCGTCAGGTCGCAGAAGCACGCCAGCTCGCACCCGCCGCCGAGGCAGTAGCCGCGCACCGAGGCGATCGACACCCACGGGGCGTCCCAGATCTCGCGCAGCGCGCCGTGAAAGGCGTCGAGCATCGCGCCCGCCTGGGCGGCGGAGTGGTCTCCCACCTCGGCGCCGGCGGAGAAGGCGCGCGTCCCGGCCCCCTTCATCACGACGACGCGGACCCGCCCTTCGGCCGACAGTCTGCGCAGGCCATCGCGCAACGTCTGGAACATGCCGACGTCCATGACGTTGAGCGGCGGCCGGTCGATCTCGACCGTGGCGATTGCGTCCCCCTCCTGGAACCGGACGGATCCCGTCATGACCGCCTCTCAGAGCCTGAGAATGAATCCCCCAGTCGGCGATGGCAACGTTGCCTCGGGGCTCGCCGCCCCCGCCGCGGACCGCCCGCCGTCACTGGTGCTCGGCTCGGATCGCCAGGTCGCTCGCCGCGTCGCTCCGGCCCATGCACAT
>JACQRN010000223.1 GCA_016206515.1 Planctomycetota bacterium
AGCGTCATCGGGGTGGCGTCCTGCAGGTGCGTCCGGCCGATCTTGACGATGGAGCCGAAGTCGCGCGCCTTGCGGTCGAGCTCGTCGCGCAGCGCCTTCAGCGCCGGGACGAGCGCCCCCGCGACCTCGCAGACCGCCGCGACGTGCATCGCGGTCGGAAAGGCGTCGTTGGACGACTGCGAGCGGTTCACGTGGTCGTTCGGGTGGGCCTTGCGGTCCCGGCCGCGCTTGCCGCCGAGGATCTCGCTGGCGCGGTTGGCGATCACCTCGTTGGCGTTCATGTTCGTCTGGGTGCCGCTCCCGGTCTGCCAGACCGAGAGCGGGAACTGGTCGTCGAGATTCCCCCCGATCACCTCGTCGGCGGCCTGCGCGATCGCGCGGGCGGTGACCGGGTCGATCTGCTTCATATCCGCGTTCACCTCGGCGCACGCCTTCTTGACGATCCCGAGCGCGCGGATCACCGGTCGGCCGAACCGTTCCGTCCCGATCCGGAAGAACTGCAGCGACCTCTGCGTCTGCGCCCCCCAGAGCGCCTCCTCGGGAACCTCGATCGGGCCCATCGTGTCCTTCTCGGTGCGCCTTCGCATCATGCGTCGGATTGTATCGCGCGCTGGACCCATAGGCCTGATGCGACCGTACGTTCTTGATAGACTCGCTTCATGCGCTGGGACACCGTCTACCTCGGCAGCCCGCTGCAGCGCTGGGCCATCCTGGCGGCTTCGCTGGCCGCGTTGTGGCTGCTCAACGGCCTGCTGCGACGATTCCTGGCCTACCGCCTGAAGGGCGACCCCGCGCGCGCCGCCGCCGGGATCGACAAGTTCTGGATCGAACAGTTCGGGCGCGCGCAGGCGTGGTTGTTCCTGTGCGCGGGGGTTTGGACCGTCGGGAACCTCCTGACGCTGGGCGCACAGACGCGGCACGCGGGCCGCGCGGTCATCGTCGTGATTCTCGCGGTCCGGGCCGTCCGGCTCCTGGAGGCGCTCCTCGTCTCCGTCTCCGAACGCCTGATCCTGCGGCGCGCGGGGCAGGATCCCTCCGGAGGCGCGTCCCTCCGCAGCTTCCTGCGCGTGGCGCGCGGGGCGCTGTGGGCGGGGGCGGCGATCTTCCTGCTCGACAACCTGGGGGTGAACATCTCCGCCCTCGTCGCCGGGCTGGGGATCGGCGGGATCGCCATCGCGATCGCCCTGCAGACGGTGCTCGGCGACCTGTTCAGCGCCCTGTCGATCTATATCGACCGGCCCTTCCGACCCGGGGATTTCATCATCGTCGGGGATTTGATGGGGACCGTCGAACAGATCGGGCTCAAGACGACCCGCGTACGGGCGCTCGGCGGCGAGCAGCTCATCTTCTCCAATTCCGACCTGACCTCCAGCCGCGTCCGGAATTTCCAACGGATGCAGGAGCGCCGCGTGGTCTTCCGCCTGGGGGTGACGTACCAGACCCCCCTCGCGGCGATGCGGGAGATCCCGCGTTGGGTCCGCGAGGTGATCGAGGGGGCCGGCGGGACCCGCTACGACCGCGCGCACTTCGCCTCCTTCGGGGATTCCTCGCTGGCGATCGAGATCGTCTACTTCGTCCTGTCCCCCGACTACAACCGCTACATGGACGTGCAGGAGCGGATCAACCTCGCCCTGATGGAGCGGTTCGAACGCGAGGGGGTCGAGTTCGCCTACCCGACGCAGACGCTCTTCCTGCGCCAGGGGGACGCGGCGGCGCAGGCGAAGCCGGGCGGAGGAACGTAGTCAGGACGAGGAATCCGCGACCGCCCCGGGCCTCATCGCCAGGATGTCCCGGTGAAGGGTGTCCGGGCACAGATCGATCCCCCCGGGCCAGCAAACGGTCCCCGCCTCGGCGTCGATCCCAACGCGGGCGAACTGCGCCGGATCGCGCCACGAGGCGAACACGCCCTGGCCCACGAGATCGGACAGGTCCACCTCTCCCGCCACGCCGTCGTCGAAGACGAGGTACAGCCGGTATCGGGAGCGAGCCTCCGCGCGAACGATCCTGACCACGAAGGAAATCTACTCCAGGGGCGCGATCCTGTCCAAACGCTCGCGCCGCGAGGCTTGTTCCCAGACCTGCCGCAGTTCCGCCTGATGCATCGAGGCCCATTCCAGGACAAGCGTCAGCGCCCGGGATGGCAGCCCCCCGTGAAGGACCCGAAGCGTGTCGATACCGACCTGCACCTCCTGGCCCGCATACACGGCATGGAAGTGCGCGGGGCCGTGGTCACGGTAGTAGACGTAGTCGAGATCCCGAAGAAGTGGCTGACGCGCGGCATAGGCGGAGCGTAGGGGAGGGGTCAGACAGATTTCGGGCGCAGCGACCATGATGGTTCGAACCCCGATCTCCGTACCCCGTGTCACCGCGCCCCTCCTCCGGCCCCCGGCTCTGACCATGCCGTGGTGTAGAATGCCGGCGGCGAAACCATGATCTTCCATGTCACGTTGGAGAAATCCGAGGATGGGTGGGTCGTCGCGGAGTGCCCCGCTCTCCCCGGCTGCGTTTCGCAGGGGAAGGACGACAAGGAGGCGATCGGGAACATCAAGGAGGCGATCACCGCCTGGCTCTGGGCGGAGGACCAAAAGGCGGCATCCGCGTAAACCTCGGAGTTTGAGAACCAATCGTCTTGCGTGTCGATGGGCGCCGCCGGGTCCTGCCGCCGTCCCACCCCGCCGTGCTCCCGGAAGCGGAAAGTCGTCCGCTTCCGGTCCGCGCGGCGGGGGCCCCGTCCGGCGTCACCCAGCGGCGCCTCGGGCGTGCCGACCGATTACTTTTCGCGCTCTCGGTCACGGGCACTCTTTTCCTAACCCGACTTCGCCAAACCAGGGGGTAAAATCGCCGTAAGTCCTTGCAGGCCAACAAAAGCGCCTGGAAAGTTGGCACTACATTTTGAGCGCTGTCTCTGGC
>JACQRN010000231.1 GCA_016206515.1 Planctomycetota bacterium
CCGCATGACGGAACACGGCTTCGCACAGGCAGGCGACAGGGAGGGAGCGTGTCGGCGAGACGACCCCCTCTCCCGTCAAACCGCACGTTCGCCCTGCTCGTCTGCCTGTGCGCGGTCCTGGCGCCATCCCCCTCCTTCGCCACGACGATCCGCGACGTGGCGAAGTTCCACGGGATCGACGCGAACGTGCTGGTCGGCCGCGGGATCGTCGTCGGGCTCGCAGGAACCGGCGACTCGTCGGTGGCGTCCCAGGAGATGCTCTACGAGCTCCTGCGGACCTTCGAGGCGTACGGGGAGAACCTGGAGACCCGCTTCACGCGCGACCAGCTGAAGTCGAAGAGCATCGCGATCGTCTCGGTCACCGCGGTCCTGGACGCCTTCCAGAAGGAAGGGGATCAGATCGACGTGGAGGTCGCGGCCCTGTTCGACGCGAAGTCTCTTGCCGGCGGGACCCTGTACTTCACGCCCCTTCGCACCCCGTGGGTCGGCGCAGGCGGGACCGCGCCCATGCTCGCCTTCGCGCAGGGACCGCTCACGGTGGGCGCCGCGCTCCCCACGTCGGGGCAGGTCCGCCGCGGGGCGGTCGTAACGCGCACCGCCGAGCAGATCCCGCAGAACTACTTCCGGGCCGACCGGGTGATCGTGGAAGTCGGCGATCTCCCCCCGGAGCGCCGCGGTGCGCTCCTGGAGGCGATCGAGACCGGCCCCGGGCAGTACGACCCCGCGCCGATCGGAACGTGGAGGGGACCGTACACCATCGAGGTCCGCGTGCCGGCTCCGTACCAGGAGCGGCCGGAGGTGTTCGCGGAGGATCTCCAAAGGGCGATCCTTCCGTACGGCGCGACCCTCGCCGCGGTGGGGCGCGTGGCGCTCGTCCTGGAGCGGCCCGGGTTCTACAACGTCCACAACCTCGCCGAGCAGATCAACCGCCGGATCGAGTCGCAGCTCGCCAACCGCGCGCGCCTGGCGATCCCGCGCGACACGACGACGCTCGACCTGTACGTCCCGATGGCGTTCGTCTACGACCGGGTGGCGTTCCTGGCGGCTGTCGAGTCGTGGCCCGCCCCAGTCCTGGCCCAGGAGGAGAGGGTCCTGGTCGACGAGCGCGCCGGGACCGTGGCGGTCACCGGGAACGTCCGGGTCCTGCCTGGGTTCGTCGCGCTCGGCGCCCAGCAGATCGAGATCCGCCAGGAGATGTCCCTGATCGACTTCCTGTATGACGAGCTGGCGGCCCCGGGCGCGGCCCCGGTTCCGGGTGACCCCGCGGCGAGGGACGTGGTCCGGCAGGGGCTTCTGGCGACGCCCGACCTCATCCAGGCGATCCGGAAGCTGGACGAGGCGAACCTGATCACCGGTCGTGTGGAGGTGCGCTGACATGCCCGTCGCGGCGGTCCTGCGCCGGGAGGGGGTGGGACGGGGGTACGGTCCCGGCGACGAGCGGAAGGTCGCCGCCGCCGCCGTCGGCATCTTCCTCGAACAGCTCCTGTCCGCCATGCAGTCGACCGTCCCCGAGGACGGCCTGGGGACGGGGGGGCGGGGGGAGCAGATGTTCCGCGGCCAGATGAACCAGGTGCTGGCGGAGGACCTCTCGGGCCGCCTGGACCTGGGGACCTGGTTCCTGAAGGGGTTGCACGGGGACTTTAAGAAAGTTCAAGAAACGGTCGATCCATCCTCCAGGGACCATGGAAGAGAGGGAGCGTCGGGTGGACGCCTGGAAATCCTTGGATGACCTCCTAGGGTGCGAGGAGGAGGTCCAGCGGCGCCTGATCGCGCTCGCCCGCCGGATCCGCGCCGCCGTGACCGCCATGGACCGCCCCGCCATCGAGGAGACGACCACCGAGCAGGAGCTCCTGGGGGGACGCGCCCGCGACCTCGAGACGAGGCGGCGCGCCCTGTTGCGCTCCCTCCTGGGCGCCGAGGCGGAGGGGAAGACGCTCGGGACGCTCCTGGAGAGGATCCCCGCGCCGCACCGGGAGGCACTCGCCGCGCGGCGGCGGACGCTCCTGGATCTCGCCCGCACCCTGGGGACTCTCAACCGCCTGAACCGCCTTCTTGTAGAGCGTTCCCTCGGCCACCTCGACCGGTTCGCGCGCCTGATGATGGGCGCGGACGAGGCGCCGCTCACCTACGGCCCGCCGCGCCGGAATGCGTCTTCCGGGCGCGTGCTCGTCGACCAGAGGGCCTGACCGGTGGGGGGGCTCTTCTCGGCATTGCGGCTCGGCGCGCGCTCCCTGGCGGCCCACCAGGCCGCGATCCAGATCACCGGCCAGAACATCGCCAACGCCAACACGGAGGGGTACACGCGCCAGCGGGTGCACCTGTCGGCGGCGACCCCGAACTCCCTTCCGGAGGGGTTCGTCGGGAACGGGGTCGAGGTTCAAAGGATCGAGCGTGCGATCGACACCTTCGTGCAGGAGCAGCTGCAGAGGGAGGACGCGAAGTTCGGCTCGCTCGAGGAGCAGGAGGTCGCCCTGCGGAGGGTCTCCTCGGCGCTCAACGAGCTGTCCGACGCGGATCTGTCGAGCGCCTTCGACAAGTTCTTCGACGCCCTGCAGCAGGTCGCCTCGCGCCCGGAGGACGCCGCGCCGCGGCGGGCCTTCGTCGAGTCGGGAAAGGCGCTCGCCCAGCGGTTCCAGTACCTGTCGGGGCAGTTCGACGACATCCGGCGGGACCTCAACAGCGAGGTCTCCACGACGGTGAGCGGGATCAATACGCTTGCGACCGAGATCGCCGACCTCAACCAGCAGATCCTGCGCGGGGAGTTCTCGGGGCCCCCCCCGCGCGAGGCGAACGACCTGCGCGACCAGAGGGACCTGGCTCTGCGGAACCTGTCGGAACTGGTCGAGATCAAACGGTTCGAGCAGACCGACGGTACGGTCAACGTCTCGATCGACGGCGAGTACCTGGTGGTCCGCAACACGGTCAACTCCCTCTCCACGACCTCCTCGACCGACCGGGGGATCACGATCCTCAATCCGGTCTTCTCGTCGAACCAGTCCCCGGTGGTCTTGCGGGGGGGGCGCCTGGAGGGGCTCGTCACCGCGCGCGACACGAAGATCGGCGGGTACATCGACACCCTCAACGACCTGGCCGGAAGGTTCGCCTCCGAGTTCAACAAGGTCCACTCCGTCGGGACGGGGCTGACGGGGCTCTCCTCTGTCACCGCAACGAAGGGGCTCCTCCTGACGACCACCACGCTCTCGGGCGTGGGGCTGGCCTACCCCCCCGTCCATGGGCAGTTCGACCTGCACGTGCGCAACAAGCTCAGCGGGGCGGTCACCGTGACCACGATCCCGGTCGATCTCGACGGGATCGGCGCCGATACGACGCTCACGACGCTCTCCTCCGCGATCGGCGCGGCCGCGAACGTCTCCTCCTCGATCGATTCCAACGGGAAACTCACGGTCAGCGCGGACTCCTCGAACTTCGATTTCGCCTTCCGGAACGATTCGAGCGGGATCCTTTCCGCCCTCGGGCTCAACACCTTCTTCGAGGGAACGGACGCGCGGACGTTCGATGTGACCTCGCTCGTGGACGGGGACGTCGGGAAGGTGGCCGCCGCGCTCTCCTTCGACGTCGGGGACAACACGAACGCCCTGGCGCTCCTGGCGCAACGCGACGCGACGAACTTTGCCGGCGGTACGACGGCGCTCGATGCCCAGTACCAGGGGTTCATCGGGACGGTGTCGGTCGACGCCGCGCAGACGAAGGACCTCCTGGACAACGAGAGGGCGATCCGGACCCGCCTGGAGAACGAGCGCGAGATCGTCAGCGGCGTGAACGTCGACGAGGAGGTCGTGAACCTGATCGCCTACCAGAGGGCGTTCCAGGGGAGCGCGCGGTTCATCGCGGTGGTCGACGATCTGCTCGACACGATTGTGAACGGGCTATGAGGCACCCGCGATGCGTCCAGCGCGATGCGTCCTGCGCGATGCGTCCGGCGCGATGCGTCCTGCGCGAGGCATCCAGCGGGGGGGACCGCACGCATCGCGCATCGCGCATCGCGCATCGCGGATTTTCGGATGGAGGCGCCCCATGCGTGTAACCTCCCGCTATCTCTCGAACACGCTCCTGCTCGATCACGACCGCCAGATGGAGCGCATGACGCGCCTGCAGACCCAGATCGCGACGGGGCACGCCTTCTCGCGTCCCGAGGAGAGTCCCGTCGCGGCGGGGGCGGTGCTGCGGCTCCAGAACGACCTCTCGCGCGGCGAGCAGTTCACGCGCAACCTCCGCGACGGCAAGACCCAGCTGCAGTTGTCCGACGCGTCGCTCGCCGACGTGCAGGATGCGGCGATCCGGGCCAAGGGGCTCATCCTCTCCCAGGTCGACGGCGGGGCGGACGCGGGGACGCGCGAGGCGACCGCCGAGGAGGTCGAGCAGATGATCCAGGAACTCGTCTCGATCGGGAACCGGAAGGTCGAGGGGCGGTACCTCTTCTCGGGGCACCCGACGAAGACCGCCCCGTTCACCCGGGACGGGAACGGGGTGACCTACACGGGGGACCGCGGCCAGATCAAGTTGGAGATCTCCGAGGGGGTCAACGAGCAGGTGAACGTGACCGGCGTCGACGCCTTCGGGGCGCTCTCCTCCCAGGTCTCCGGGTACGTGGACCTCAACCCGGCGATGGACTCCGCAACGCTCCTGTCGAACCTGCGCGCCGGCGCGGGGGTCCAAGTGGGAAAGATCCGGATCACGGACGGCCTGGGCGGGGATTCCACCGTCGACCTGACGACCGCCCGGACGGTCGGGGACGTGATCACCCGGATCGGCGCCGCCTCGGTCGGGGTGACCGCATCGGTCTTCAACTCCGGCGGCGCCACGTCGCTGCGGCTGACGAAGGCGGGGGCGAACCTGACGGTGACCGAGGTGGACGGCGGCTCGACCGCCTCGCACCTCGGGATTTTACAGACCGCCGCGGGGGCGACGCTCACGGGGACCGACCGGGACCCGCGCCTGACCGAGGAGACCGCGGTGACGGCGCTCGATAACGGGACCGGAGTGTCGTTGGCGGGAGGACTGACCGTCACGAACGGGTCGCTGTCGGGGACGATCTCCCTTGCCGGCGCGACGACCGTGCGGGACCTCCTGTTCTCGGTCGAGTCCGCGGGCCTGGGGCTCGAGGGACGCATCAGCGACGACGCGAAGAAGATCAACCTCGTCTCGCGCGTCAGCGGCGCATCGCTGCGGATCGCCGAGAACACAGGCACGACCGCCGCGGAGTTGGGGGTTCTCTCCCTGCACGGCGCGACGACCCTGTCGTCGCTCAACCAGGGGGACGGCGTGGCGCCGGTTTCGGGGACCGACTTCACGATCACGACCCGCAACGGGACGCTGGTCTCGGTGGACCTGTCCTCGTCGCAATCGACGCTCACGGACGTCGTCACGGCGATCAACGCCGCCGCCGCGGCGGCCGGCGTGGGGGCGACGCTGGTCGCCTCGGTCAACAACACCGGGGCGAACGGCCTGCGGATCGTCGACACGACGGCGCTTGCCGGGACGACCACGGTCGCCGACTTCGAGGGGTCCCCGGTCGCCCAACAGCTCGGGATCCTCAAGAGCACTACGACCGGCACGATCCAGGGGGACGACGTCAATCCGGTGCGCCCGGTCAACATCTTCCAGGTCCTCGAGGACTTCCACGACGCGCTCCTGGTCGGGGACACCGACACGATGGACAAGGCGGGGCTCCAGCTCGACACGGTCCTGTCCGACCTCCTCTCCTCGCGCGCGAACGTCGGGGCCCGGGTCCAGCGCCTCGAGTTCACGGAGGTGCGCACGGAGGACCAGGCGATCCGCACCCAGCAGACGCTCTCCGAGCGGTGGGACGTCGACCTGACGCGCGCGATCACGGAGCTGAACATGCAGCAGGTCGCCTTTCAGGGACTCCTGCAATCCATGGGTGTGACGATGCAGTCGAGCCTGCTGAATTACCTGTGACTGGCGCGCCCCCCGGGACCGCGACCCCCCCGCCCGCTGGCGCCACGGTCGTGACGACGCGCTTCGGGCCGCTCGCGGTAGCCGCGGAACTCCTCTTCTAGTTCCCCGTGGGGCTCCTCGGGTTAGAGAGTATACGACGTTTCGTACTCGTCGACCAACCCGGCGGCGGCCCCCTCCAGGGGCTCCAGGCGGTCGAGGAGCCCGCCCTCGCCTTCATCGTCGCCGACCCGCTCCTGTTCTTCGCCGACTACCGGATCCCGGTCCGCGCGGAGGATCTCGCCCCGATCGACCTCACGGACCCCTCGCAGGGGAAGGTCCTGGTGATCCTCTGGGTCCCCGACGACCCGACGCTCGCCACCGCGAACCTCCAGGGCCCTCTCGTCCTCAACCCCGAGCGCGGCCTCGCCCGCCAGCTCGTTCTGGCGGACGGGCGGTACGCGACGAAGCACAGGCTGTTCGGGAACAAGCCGGCGTAGATCGAGGTCGGATTGCCGATCTTCGGGCGCGCGTGCGCTTTTGTCGTCCAATTGCCGCCCACGGAGCCTCCTCGCCTCTCCCAAGGGTGCCACCGACCGGAGGGCAAATCCCACCCTCGGCAGATCTCCCAGAACCCTTTCGTGTGCGGGTGAGACCGTCAGAACCCCAGATCCGGCGAGTACACGCTGACCTCTGCCTCCCCGGCCACTAGGCCGTTGCCGACCACCACGCTGCCGCGTTGTCCCGGCGCACGCGGCGCCACGGGAGGCGCACCCTCCATCCACTCGATCTCGGCGGGATCGGGCACCGAGTCGCGGACACCGGCCACCCACATGCCTTCGACGCACACCATCGTGAACGTCTCCAGGAGACGCTATGTCTCCCCCCTCCCCTCTGCGTCCTTTCAGTCCCGCGCAGACACGGCGTCGGCATATCGCCGCACGCACCGGGCAAGCGTGTCGCGATCCAGATACGGGAAGTGCCCCCGGAAACCGTTCTTTCCAAGTCTGCCGGCATCCGCGCTGATCGCGAAGCGAAGCAGGTCCCGCCGGTACGCTCCGGCATCCGCATAGGCCAAGTAATGCGCCAGCCAATACGCCATGCGATAGCCATTCTCCCCCAATCCCTCGAAGGCGTCCGCCCCTAGGTCCGGAAGGCGACCGATCATGGATGCGGACCATGTCCCGCCGCACCTGCGGGGGGGAGGAGTGACACTCCCGTTCCAGCTCGCCGCACGCGAATGTGCGAGCCCCTCGATGAGTGAGGCGAGACCCTCCGCACACCAGTCCTGCCCCTCACACGTGCGCGGACGGAACAGGTGTCCCATCTCGTGCACGATGTGTTCGCGCACGGCGTATCGCCCAAGCTCTGACGGGATCTCCGCGTGAAGGAAGGCCTCTGCGTACGTTCCGTCCGTTCCGGCGAACCCGAAGACCTTCGGATTCTCCGAGACACCGACGGCGTCCGGCTGCACTTCACGGATGCAGTCCAAGTACTCCGCGCGCGTGCGGAACACCCGTACCACGGGGAAGGTCTTCCTGTCCGACGGGTCCGCACAGGGGAGGTCGAGCGACGCAACCCCCTCGTGGACTTCCCGCCACACCGCGTAGGCGGATTCCAGGTCCCCGGCCAGTCCGAGCGCCTCCGCATATGGGACGGTCGTGATCAACCGGAAGTGTTCCGTGGGGATCTCGTAGGCGTCCGCCCACGAGGAACACGACAGGGAGGACGGATCCCGCCAGGTGCCGTGAGAGAGGACACGCCCTTCCTTCAGGTGGCGTGCGGCGTCCGTCGGAAGCCATCTCATGCCCGCTACGTACTCCTCCCCGCGCATCGTACGCAGCGTGGCGTCGTCCGGAGCCAGGCGGAGCGCCCATGCCTCGATCTCGTGGCCGATATCATCGCGCCCCTCCTCCCGCGCGCGGGCGATCAGCGTGACCGCGCGCGGGACGTGTGCCCGGTGGAGCCGAAGCCGCATGGCCTCATAGGCCTCCCAGTCTGATGTCGACCATAGGGGCATGCGCGCAGACGCGGCACCGGAGGCGGCCCGCGCCTTCTGCGCCTCCCGCCCCCGGAAGAACGTGTCCACCGCATCCTCCGCGCCGCCGAGCTGCTGCGCTAGGCCGGCCTGCGCATCGGCGAAGCCGAACCAACCCCGCGCGAGGCACTGTTCCGCGAAGGCCAGGTGACTGTTCGCCCAGTCGCGCTTCAGCGCGCGCCAAGTCTCCGTCGGCGATGCCGGCGCATGCGGATCCCCTCCGCATCGTGCGCGCGCGCAGACGAGGAGCTGCAGGAAGAGGATCGCGGGCACCAGGGTCCGCACCGGCTATCCTCCCTCCGGCCAGTGCGTCTCGGGGACATGGCACCTGTATCCGAAGAAGGCGTCCGGGAGCGCCTCGTACTCGTAGTCCGCGACCTGACGTGTGAACTCCAGCGTCCGACCGGCATCCTCGAAACGCACGCATACGATCCTTTCGGCGCGCAGCGGCAGCCGGGTCACCGGATCCATCCACACATTCACCTCCAGGGAGGGAAGCCCCACGAGCCCGTTGAGCACGATGCGCTCCGGCGTCATACCAAGGATCGGATGCGTCCCCGACCATGTCATGCGGATACACGGGAGCATCTGGTTGCCGCGCATCAGTATCCCGCCGGACTGCCGCACCACCTTGTACCCGCCGCGGGTGAGTTTCCCCAGGAGATCGGGCAGCTCATACACGTCGAAGAGACCTTCCACCGGGACGGGGATCTCCGCAGGAACCTCTCTGGACACGTGCAGCGACGGGACGCTGGAATCCCACATCCAGGATTCCCGGCCGTCGTACCCCTCCAGGACCGTCGGCTCGCCCGCGAGCGCCGCGCGACAGTTCAGGAAGCGCTCCCCTCCGTCCGGACCCAAGGCGAACGCGTGCTCGATGTCCACCTGGCCGGTATCGACCTCCATGAAGTCTCCGGCCTCCGCATCGGAATCCGCGGTGCGCGACCAGAGCCGGTCGGTCTGCGTCCCTCGGACCCGGCAGCACGTGGCCTCGCCGAGGGCCCCCCCCATGGCGGCGACATCCGCCTTCGCCTGCGATACCGTCCCCAGGACGGACATCGCCAGCACGAAAATCCCCACGCCTGCGGGAAGCAGCAGCGAGGCCGCAACGGCGCGCGGCAACAGCCAACGCCGCAGGGACCGCGTCCGGAGCCCCCGCTCGATGGCGACCCACGCGGGCGCGCGTCGCGCCGCGACACCCTCCCTCCATGCGACGAGCGCGTCGGACGCCTCGCGCAGCCCGCACAGATCCTCACGGCAGGGTGCGCAGTTGTCCACATGGGCGCGCGAGGCGCTGTCCGGATCACCTCCCAGGGCCCATTCCGCCAGCGCGGACGGCGACGGACAACCCGTACGTCCCTGGTCCTTCATCTGCAGTGGTCTATGCCGGTCGCGCGGATCGATTCACGGGATTTTCGGTTTTTTCCCGGATGGAGCCAGGGCGTCGCGACACCGCAGAGACTCCCGTACCCGGCCGAGCGCGGTGTGCGTTCTGGAGAGCACCGTGCCCGTCGGGATGCCGAGAATCCCGGCAACCTCGGGCGGCGACAACCCCGAGAGGACGCGCAGCGTCAGGATCTCCCGCTCGTTCGGGCAGAGCCGCGCGAGCGCAGCCTCGACCTGGCGGTATTCCTCCCGCCTCTCGGCGTCCGCGTCTCCCGGCTCGAAAAGTTCCTCAGGCCTGCCGTGTTCGTGCCGGTGTCTTCGGACGGAGGCGCGCCGTATCTGCAGCGCCACGTTCCGTGCGACGCGATGGATCCAGGGAGGGAAGGGCGCATCCGAACGGAAGCGATGGATCGACCGCCATGCCTGCAGGAAGGTTTCTTGGAGAGCATCGTCCGCGAGCGCCCAGTCCTGCAGAATCGCGTGCAGATAGACAAGCAGCCCGCGGTGCGTGGTTTCGTAGAGCCGCCTCCACGCCTCGGGGTCACGGACACGGACAAGTGCTAAGCATGTCTCATCGATCTCCACGGCACTCCATGATCACAGATAAGGAACTTGTCTCGGGAACGGTAAGTCGCGAACGTCCATTTCCTTCACGTCATGTCCGGGAGGATAAATCGATCGTGTAGGTCTTCTTGGATCGGGATGGCCCTGGTACAGATCTCATGGATCGCCCCGAACTTGCAAAACGAATTTGGGGCCTGTGACTTGCGACTGGCGGCCAAGGGTTTCCGGGCAGGCTCTACGCCTCCAGATCCCACGGGATCGCGTAATCGCGGTCGGTGAGGGGATAGACCCGCTCGGTGGGGGCGATCACGAGACCGGGGCCGATCCTCTGGCGCGGGTACGTCTCCCGGAAGGCGCGGATCCC
>JACQRN010000232.1 GCA_016206515.1 Planctomycetota bacterium
CGCGGCGATCTCGCGCAGGGTGATGCTGCGCAGTTCCCGTTCCCGCTTCAGGATCTCACCAAAGGATGCCACGGGAGGCTCCTAGGACGGCGGCGAAGATGCGGGGCGTTCCGGCCGTGCGCAGTGGAAGCCGACCGATTCTATTTGACGCCGGAAACACTGTCAACACGCTCCGCGGGTGAATCCGCGCCCTCGGGCCCCGCTGCCCGCTCCGGGGCGCACTCGCCCAGCAGCCGCCGTGCGGCGAGAACCACGAACCCGGGGGCGCCGGCCCGCCGCGCGATCGCCTGGACCTCGCGGCGCCGCAACCCCCGGAGCAGACGCAGGGCGACGTGCACCGGCAGCGAGGGGTTGCCGAGCAGGGCGGTACGCACCGCCGGGTGGACACTCCAGGCGGGATGTTCCGCGAGGCACCGGAGGGAGGCCGGGGTCCGGCTGCGGAGGGCGATCGCCAGGGCGTCCGCCTCCGTGGTCCGCGGATTCTCGAGAAGGGCTCCGATCACCTCCGGCTCGCCGGCCGTCCGGATCGTGCCGATCAGGCCGCGCGGGGCGATCCGGGCCAGGGCGATCCGCTCTCCGAGGGTGAACCCGGCCAGGCGCAGCAGCAGGGTGTGCTCCCCCTTCCGCCGGATCTGGGGAGGGAGGTGCGGGTTCGCCGCCACCTGCGCCAGCTCCCGCCACAACAGGTGGCCGAGGAGGTCGAGGCGCACGGAGGTCGGGGTCGAGGGATGGTTCACGACCGCGGCGCGGATCCGGTGGTTCCGCCTCCAGCGGTGGGTCTCCGCGATCCTCCGGATCACGGGATCCGGCAGCGGCCGGCGCTGGAGGATCCGGAGGACTTGGTCCGGGGTGCAGGCGGGGTTCTCCACGAGGCCGTGCAGGGCCGCCTCGGTCGCGGACGGGATCCGCGCGGCGATCGCCTCGCCGGGGCAGCCCCGCCCCTCCAGGAATTCCGTGTCCGTTTCCCGCATCTCCGCCAGTCCTGCCCGGCCCCGCGGCGCTCGCAACGCGACCCAGGCCAATCGGACAGGCTCCTACCCACGGGTGAATATGGGGAATCCGGAGGCCGCCTTCAACCTCCCGGGGGAGGGGCGCCTAGCCGAGGAGGCGCACGGTGGTCGCCCGGAGCGGGCGGGCGGAGGCTCCGATCCCATTCCTCGCCGCTCCCGGGCGGGCGGGCCGACCCACATCGGATTGGAGCGGGTGGTCGTTTAACGCGAGGGGACCCCGAGGCCCCCCTTCGCTACGACCCCCCGCTCCGATCCGTGTGGGTCCCCGGCCCGTCCTCAGGTCGCGGCGCGGAATGGGACCGTCGCTCGTCAAGGACCAGTTCAAATTCCTTGACTTCCAGCGCTCGAGCAGGGAACGGAGGGTGACCACCGCGCGCGTGGACGACTTCGATTCCCGGTCCCCGTTCAGTGTTCCGTCGTAACTACTCAGGTCCCTCTACGCGGGAGCGCGAGGCATGAAGGGCTGATGTTGGAGGGCGGCGGAGAGCACGTCAAGGATGTTCCAGCGGTTCTTGCGTGCCGTGGAGATGTACGCGCGGATGCGGGCGAAGCGGCGCGCCCCCGCGAGGGTGCGGAAGGTGCCGGAGATCTTCTGCTGGACCTTGCTCATGCGCAGGTCGCGTTCGATCAAGTTGTTGGTGAAGGGGACGCTGGGATCCTGCAGGAACGCCAGGACGCTGATCTCATGATCGTGCAGGCGGCGCAGGAGGTTATGGGCCTTGCTCTGGCGTGGACGGCCCCGGCGTCCCGGGAGGGGATCCTGGCGCGGATGGCGCCGGAGTCCCTTGGCGACGAGGGCGCGATAACGGCGGGTGAATGCCTCGATGCGGCGCCGGGAGAGGGGTTCGGGCCCGCGTGCGCGCACGGCCTTGAGCATGCTCAACAACAGCCGGCGCAGGGGGCGGGCCCAGGGCTCGTGGAGTACTGCATCCATGAAGGCGAGCTCCCGGAGCAGGTGGGCGTTGCAGGTGCCGTGGTCGCAGCGGTAGCGCAAGTAGGACTACAGGCAATCGTGGACGGCGCGGCCGTGGAAGCGGGGCAGTATGCCGAACTCGTCCATGGCCTTCCTGCCGCGCTTGGCGTGGACGCCGTACCCGGTCAAGGCGTCGGTGGAGGCGCCGTGGAGCCAGTGGAGCCGGCCGGCGACGCGCACGCCGGTCTCGTCGAAGTGGGCGAGCGGGGCCTGGCGCAGGAGGTCGCGCAGGCGCGCCTCGAAGGGAGCGAGGGCCGCGTCGAGCTCGACCTCGACGCCCTGGATGGTGGCCTCGCTGACCGGCTGGCCCAGAAGGTCCTGGCACATCTGCGCGAGGCGGTCGAGGGGGCAGGAGCTGCTGGTGGCGCCAGTAGCTCAGCCAGCTCTTGAAGCGGGGTCCGTATTGGGCCGGGGCGTTGACGCCCTGCGGAAAGGGAGCGACTTGCTCCCGAGTGCAGCAGGGGCAGACCTTCACCTCGGCGCGGGGCTCGGTAACGGCCAGGCGGATCTCGGGGAGGTCGAAGACCTGGCGGCGCTCGTAGCGCACCAAGGGCCGCCGGCGCAGGTCCTTGCCGCAGCCGCAGGGACACGCGGTGAGCGGGTGGGTCACGACGTCGTCGGGGGAGGGGGTCGGCCGGAGGGTGTACCCGGGGTGGCCGTTCTGGCCCCCGGGCTTGCGCCCGCTCTTTTCGCGCAGGCTCTTGGGCGCGGGTTTTAAGTAACCGTCGGAAGAAGGGGGCTTGCTGCTGTTTTGGCTATTGAGCGCCCCGCGCGACTCAAGCGCTTGAAGGCGCGCTTGCATATCGAGAATGATCGGGACCAGCGTTCGGGGCTGGGTATCCGCCAGGGTGGTGAGTTGTTCAGCCGTCCACACGACAGAGTTCCTCGCGGAAGCGGGGCGTCAAGGGATAGAGGTAGACGTCCTTGACCGGGACGCGGAGGGTGGAGTGGCGGTCCTGGCGGCTGCGCCCCTGGGTCTGGCCGACTTTGGTCCAGTTGGCGGCGCGGTAGCAGGTGCCTTTGAACCGGGAGCGGTCGACGAAGGTTTCGACGAGGTAGACGGGATGGCCATACTTGGCCTGCCAGTCGGCGCTCAAGCGCCGGAGGGTGAGGGCCAGAAGGTGGCTGGCGAGATGCGGCACACGGACCCAGGGCAGGATGAGGAAGCGAGTGTGGCCGGCGATCAGGCCCAGGCGGCGGGCGCGGGTGGCGGGGTCCCAGCCGATGCGCCGGTCCCGGGGAGCCGTTTTCCAGGCGGCGGCACCGAAGAGCAGGCACGCCAGGTCGCGTCCGTGACGGTCGCGGGCCAAGTAGGCGAGGTGCTCCCCGACCGGACCCCGGTAGCCCAGGTAATGGTGACGGGCAAGGTAGCGGGAGAAGATCGGGTAGGCGGGATGCCTGGCGTGGAGCAGCTCGAGAGCGCAGGGGGCGAGTTCCTGCAGGCTCGCAGTGACGGGCGCGGCGAGGGTGTCGAGCCCGGGGAGATCGGCAGGAGGCGGCAGATGCTGGACCGGTTCACGCCTGCGGGGCGGGAGGGTGATCCAGCCGCGCCGGTGCAACTTGAGCAGCAGGGTGCGGGCGGCCATGTCTTTGAGCCGCCCGGTGTCCGTGCGCCAGTTCCAAGCTTGAGCGAGTTCCTGCGAAAGACGATTACGATGCCAGTGCGGGTGGGCGCCGATCAGGTCTCGAAGTTGGACGAGGTCCCGCTCCGTGAGAGTGCGGCCCTGCATGCGGAGAGGTCCTTGCACATGTCGAAGGGTAGCAAAGAGAGTGGCAGCGAGTCCAGTGGAATCCTGCCCGCGAAATCACAGGCGTGTCGAGGGACCTGAGTAGTTACCCCAATTCAATTTTCTTCGGAGTTAACTATGTCCTCCCCCCGGATCGGCTCACCAGAGGCGGTCATACCTTGCAACCGAAGAACCTCCTGACCCGGCCCCAAGACTAATTGCTCTCCGTCAATTTGGCAAAGCAGGTCCCGGAAATCATCCCCGTCGACGAATTCGCTCCTGCAAAGAAGTTTTCCTCCCTTGCCTACGACTTTCACGCCGGCGCCGGAGAGGAGGATCGTGGCGGGAACAACTTCCGCTGCGTCGAACAGCTCCGAGCCGAGAATCGCCAAGGGGAGCGCTCCTTTCGGGATAGGCTGGATTCGGTTGTTGCAATCCCCTGGCTTTACATCGATTCGCACGGACCGAACGGGACAAGGAGCCTGATTGAGTAAAATGGAGACTTCATCGGAACGGGTGCCGGCAACCGCGACGTCCTGTCTTCCGTCGGAATTGAAATCTCCTACGCCCAGACCCCTCGGTCCCGAGCCGGCCTGGAACATGATTTGCGCGTTGAAGGTTCCGTCGCCCTTACCAAGAAGAATCGAAATGTCCCTCGACAAGGTAAGTGCATGAG
>JACQRN010000226.1 GCA_016206515.1 Planctomycetota bacterium
GATGCGCGCCAGGGACGAGGCCGCCGTGACCCAGTCCGTCCCCGCCTGACCGGCCGCGCCCGAGCGGAGAACCGGCGGGCGGGTCCCTGCGGCCTACCCCCCCCTGTACTTGGCCGGACGGTTACGGATCATCCGCGCTTCCTCGAACCCCGGCGACCTCGTCCTCGACTGCTTCATCGGCTCGGGCACGACCGCGGCCGTGGCCCAGACCCACGGCCGCCGCTGGATCTGCGCCGACATCAACAAGGGGGCGATCCAGACGACGTCCAAACGTCTCCAGGGGATCATCGGCGAGCAGATGGAGGCTCGACGCAAAGCCCAGCCCGGACTCCCGGGGATGAAACCGGAAGATACGCCACCCGAGCCCACGCAGCTCGGCTTCACGGTCTGGCGCGTGAACGACTACGACCTCGCCATCCAGCACAACGAGGCCGTGAACCTGGCGTGCGAGAAGATCGGCGTCGAGCGGAAGAAAACCGATCCCTTCTTCGAAGGAACGCTCGGGAAGTCCCTCGTCAAGATCGTCCCGTTCGGGCACCCGCTCACGCCGCTCGACCTCGAAGAAATCAAGCGCGAACTCGACGCGCGGCCGGAGGAGGATCGCCCCGTTGCCGTCGTCTCCCTTGGCACAGAGATCGCGGCCCTCGCGTGGGTGGACGAATGGAACCGGTTGCGCAAAGGGAAGGATGCGGTGAACCGGATCGAGGTCATCGACCTCCGGACGGACCCCAAGCACGGCGGGTTCCTGCGACACGAGCCTGCCAAGGCCAAGGTGAAGATCGAGCGAAGGAAGGACAAGGTCGCGATCCAGATCGAGGATTTCGTCTCGCCGACGATCATCGAGCGCCTCCGCGAGCAGGCCGGGATCCTTCAGCCCAAGATCGACGACTGGCGCTCGATGGTGGACTGCGTGATGGTGGATCCCGCGTACGACGGCAAGGTCTTCAACGTCGCCCTCTCGGATGTGCCGGAGCGCAAGACGTACCTCGTTGCCGGGACGTACGAGATCCCGGCCCCGAAGGGCGAGACGTCGGTCGCGGTAAAGATCATCGACATGCTGGGAGAGGAGGTTCTGGTCACCGCGAAGATTTGAACGATGTCCGTTCGCGCACTGTCCCATCGGCTCCGCCAGCGTATCGCCCGCCGCCCAGCGGTCCACGATCGATGCGGTGGGGATCCCGGTCCCGGCGACCACGGGGCGGCCAAAAGAGAGGGTCGGGTCGATGAGCGCCGTTTCCGTCGAATCTCGATGGCCGCGGTGTGGATATCATCCCCCCGTGCTGCGGACTCTCCTCTCCGGCGGCCGCGCCGACACGCGCGGACAGGCGCTCGTCTTCGCCGCCTTCACGATGCTGGTCCTGGTCGCCTTCGTCGCGTTCGCGACGCGCGCGGTGGAGACCCTCGCGCTGAAGATCGAGCTGTCCGGCGCCGCCGATGCCTCCGCGTACTCCGCGGCGGTGGTGATCGCCAACGCCCTGCAGACGATCGCCGCGATCAACCACCTGATGATCTGGTGCTACCGGGGCATCCTCGGGATCGTCGTCGGGGTCGTGACCCTCGGGGTGCTCGCCGCGATCAGCGTGGTCCTGCCCGCCTTCGCCTGGGCGGTGCCGGCGTTCCAGAAGGCGCTGAAGGTCGCGCGCCGGTGGATCCCGCGCCTGACGCGTTGGGCGCGCAAACTCTCCCAGGCCGAGAGGGGGATCGCCCGCGCCGCGCCGTACCTCGCCCAGGCCGAGGCGATCCGGATCGCGCGCGCCAACGGCGCGACCCTGGCGGTCGCCTGGCCTCCGCCGACGGCGGGCGTCGTCGCGGAACCGAACCGCGCGCGCTTCCTCGACATCGTCGGGATGGGGATCCCCCGCTGGGCGGTCGGCCGGGTGTTCCCCGCCCATCGGATGGAGCCGGGCGGGGAGGAGGAGCTGGTGATCTCCGAAAGCGGGGACGTGGACCTCGGACGCGGCCGCGACGGACGCACGCGGAGGGAAACCCGCTCTGCGACGCGATCCTCCCGGGACCTGGGCGACGCGCCGATCTCCCGCGCGGGAAAGAAGGACCTCGCGGAGTTCGATCGCATGATGGGCCGCCTCGGCCGCGAGAGGCTCCCCCTTCCCCTCGTCTGGACCCGCGCCGGGATCCGGCGCGAAATCGTCGTCGGGGCGTGGCTCTCCCCCGCCTCGGTCGAGGAACGCCGGGGAGGGACCTTCGGCGCGACCGGCCTCCCCTCGGCGTACCCCGGGATGGTGGCGGTCGCAGCCGCGCGCCCCTGGAACCCCGATCTGGAGCAGGAGACGATCGGGACCGACCCCGACAACCTGTTCGTCACGGAGGGGTGGCGCGCGCGACTGGTCCCCGTGCCGCACAACCTTACCATGCTCTGGAACCGGTTCCTCCCGGGCGCGCCGCCGCAGGGGACGTCGGGATGGTTGCAACATTGAGTGCGACAAGGGCGATCCGCGAGGCGCGAAGCGCGAAGCGTACAGCGACATCTCCGAGATTGAGAACCTATCGCCCGGCACGCCGAGGGCGCCGCCGGGTCCTGCCGCCGACCCACCCCGTCGTGCTCCCGGAAGCGGGAAGTGCACCCGCTTCCGGTCCGCGCGGCGGGGACCCCGTCCGACGTCACCCAGCGGCGCCTTCACAGCCGGTCGATCCTCTTCTCGTCGCCCGTGAGAAGGGGCATCGCATTGGCGGTCGGGACGTCGCTGTCGAGCGTCCCGCCGTGGGCCGCCTGCCGGCACGTTCGCGCGCAGGCCGAATCGCCGGGAGTTTGCAAGGAGCGCAGGCCCCCACTCCCGATGGGGCTCTCCCCAGCCTCCGTATTCCAGCCGGGTTGTCCGAGCATGGGCCGGAGCGACGCGGCAAACGACCTGGCGATTCGAGCCGAGCACGTGTGCCGGTGGGCGGCCCGCGGCGGGGGCGGCGGGGCGCAAGACAGCATGGCCATCGCCAACTAGGGAATTCTTTCTCGGGCTCTCCGTGCCAACCCGTGCGAGCGCATGCTTCGCGCATCGCGCTTCGCTCTTTGCGGACCTGGGATCGCCGTACCGGACAGATTCTCCTGGAATCCATCCTCGTCTTCCCCCTCCTGGCGTTCCTCGCGGTCGCGATCACGGACCTGTCCGGGCTCGGCGTCTCCCGGATCAAGGGGATCGCCGCGGCGCGCTCCGCCGCGTGGGCGCCCCGGGAACCCGAGGCGGAGGAGATGACACGCCGGTTCTTTCCGGCCGAGGAATCGGGCGAGGGACGCGCGCGGATCGCCGCGCTGGAA
Organism: Planctomycetota bacterium; assembly: GCA_016206515.1. GTDB lineage: Bacteria > Planctomycetota > SBBH01 > SBBH01 > JACQRN01 > JACQRN01. The sequence continues at coordinate 3,269 of JACQRN010000226.1, forward strand.
CGCGAGCCGGGGGGGCGCCGCGCGCGGGGCGGCAACGTCCGCGCCGGGAACCCTGGTCGCAGCGCGGAGGCGATGCGGCAGTCGGGGCTGGGGGGCGCCGGAGCGATGCTCGGCGGTGCGCTCAACGCGCTCTACGTGACGCGCCGCGCGACGCTCGACCTCGAGATCGACGGGGTCTTCTGGTCGGAGGAGCCCTGGACGTGGCAGGCCGCGCACACGGTGGACACCGAAGGCCGGTCCGTGAAGGGGGTCGCGTGGTTCCGCAAGACGATGCGGATACAGGACCCGCCCAAGATCCGGACCTCCCGATGAGCGGTCCGCGCGCCGCCCTCCTTCTCCTTCTGGCCGCCGCCGCGGCGCTCTCGGCTCGTGCCTCGCTCGCCCGGCCCTCGTCGAATGACAGGGGGATCGAGGGGGACGGTCCGCCCCCCCTCGACGCGAGGGATATCGTCCTCTCCCGCGGCGGCGGCACGCTCGAGGCCCGGACGCGGATGGACCCGACGGCGCTCCTGGAGCGGTTCCGCGCATTCCTGCGCGAGCGCCCCGTCTCGGTGCCGGGCGTCGGACCCGCCCTGCGCGCATGGCTCACGGACGCGCGCGTCCTGGCCATCTCGAAGGAGCACCTCCTGGCGGGGCGGATGGACCCCGAGGGGGCCCTGCTCACCCTGATCGCCTTCCGGGAGCCCGGCGCGGCGTGGACCTGGTACTCGCTCTCGGAGGACCGGGGGTTCCTGCAGGACGTGGAGCGGAACGGACCGGCACGGCTCGCTTCCGGACGGGCAGGGGCCTTCCTCTGGGAGGTCCGCCGCGACCCTCCGCCGGCCGGAACCGGCCCGATCCCCCTCGGGGAAGGGGAATACGCCCTGCTTTCTCCTGTTCTCCAGCCTCCTGACTCCTGTCTCCTGTCTCCTGACTCCTCTTCCTCTTTTCGATAACATTCCGAACCGATGAACAAGGGACTCGCCCTGGCC